>JANXBB010000130.1 GCA_025061975.1 Caldifarciminota bacterium
TTGATTAAATTCCTTTTGGTTACAACTGCATAAAGTCCAATCAACACAAGCAAAATACAACTAAGAAATAACAGCATTTTTTACTCTTTCATTATAAAATGCATTGCTGCTAAAGCAATAAATATGCTTAAAAGTCCGGCACCAACTTTTATTCCGATTGCAATATTAGCTAAAGGAATAATACCGGCACTCAAAATCTTAAGCGGTAATCCTTTAGGCAATACATTAGTAAAGAAATATGTCCCAGTAATTATACCTAATAAAGCAACAAACAAAAATAATATTCCTCCAAGACTCTCAAAAATTGAGGAGAAAGTATAAGAACTCCGCTCGCGTACTTCATCAGCGCCGAATGCTAAAACTAAAAGAATAAACGAACCGGCAATTATTACACCTCCCGCAAAGCCGCCGCCCGGTGTTAGATGCCCATGAAATACAATATAAAACCCGTAAAGAAATATAAATCCTCCAATTAAAGTTGCAATAGTTTTCACAATAACACTCATCCCTTTCATTTTCTTCCTACCTCTCTTAAAATTGTTAATACACCAATTACTGAAGTAAATAATACCACTGCTTCGCCAAAGGTGTCATAACCTCGATAGTCTAAAATAATTGCAGCAACAATGTTGGCTGCGCCGGTATCGATAAGACCGTTGGCAATATAGTAATTTGCTACCTTCATAACCGGGTTACCAAATTGAGGAAGTTCTCGTAGAGCATAACTTACTAAAACAGTAAACAAAGTCGCAAATATAAAATAAGTAATTGTCGGAAAAATTGACTCGGTTTTAAGCCCCTTACCAATTGTCTCGTCGGTATGAGTTGTACGAAGAATTGTCGCAGCAAAAAAAACTACAGTTAAAATTTCAACAACAATTTGAACAATTGCTAAATCCGGAGCTTGAACTAAGATGAACATAATTGCAACAGAAAATCCTACTATCCCTAGCGCAACTGCTGATGCTAGTAAATCTCTAATTTCTACAGCAACAATAGCTGCCGCAAGCATTGCAACAATTAAAAGATATAGCTCTAACATTGACTTTTTTGGCTATTTTGTTTTAAGCATTTTTTATGTAAATTATATCCAATAATGATTGAAAGAGCAATTAATATTGGAAAAAGATTGTTTGAAAGTTCAAACTGGTTTTGCAACAGATCGCTGAAATTACTCAAAGTTTTTAGAAGCGGTGTAAAGATAAAAAGCACAGTCGTTTTATTAACGAATGCTCCAAGGTAAAATCCTAATAATAATAAAATCAATGGCGAAATCCAAGCGGTAAAACCTATTTCTCGGGCTTTTGATATATCAATCGCCACAGGTTCTAAAATTTCCTTTAAAAATCCGGTAAAATAACCGACAATTGTAATATTCCCTACTAAAATTCCTATAATACTTAAAGCATTCAAAACTGCGGTTATGGTATTGGAAAATGAGAATAAGTCTTTTAATATAAACCACCTAGCAAAAAAACTTCCAAATGGAGGAAATCCAATTGTTAAAAGTGTCGCTATACCTAGTAATAAAAATGTAACCGGCATTTTTTCAGCAAAGCCGCTAAAATCTCTGATTGCTTCAGATTTTGTCCAATAATGTATCGAGCTAAGCGAATAAATAATACTAGCCTGGGACAATAAAAAGCATACAAACAACAAAACTCCTCCAATAAATGCATGACTATCAAGTCTGCTAAATGCTAAAACTACAAATCCAGTTTGGATGGCTTCATTTTTGATCAGCAATAGCTTTATCATTTCGGTATGCCAAAGTGTTTTACTCATTAGTACGATATTTGCAACACTAAATATTACCATAACAATTTGTAGCCATAATAGATTTTCAGAATTAAAAATAAAAAAGCTGAACCGAACAAGAAAATAAAATCCTAAAATTTTTTGGACAATTGAAAAAAACACCAAATAACCCAAAAGCGAAAATTCCTCGATGTTTTTAATTAGATATATATTAAAAGGATAAAATCCGAACCGCATTAATATACTAAAGAAAATCAAAATAAGCGCAAATATAGTCTTAAAATTCGGCAAAAATTCTACTGGACTGGAATTTACAACTAGCGCAGTGCCGTTCCGATTAAGAAAAAAACATCCAATAATAAAAAGTAAATCGGCCGTAAAAAAACTATATAATAATTTTAAATTGATTTTTTCTTTTTCCGAAGTTGCTGTAAAAATAAGATAGCCTAAAATACTTACAATAAAACTTATCATCCCGGCAAGCAATAAAGAATCAAAAGTAAGAACAGCGTTACTAAACGCTAACATGAGCAACAGATAAAGATAATACAGACCTAAATTTTTTTGCCCACGGAGATACCGAAATGAATAAATTATCGTCGTAAAAATTAGTGTGGAAAGTAATATTAGCACAACTGCGGTAAAATGGTCAGCATATAAGCCATAGTCATGGTTTCCCAGCTTCCCAAGAACCTTAGTAAAATTCAATGATTGGCGTGTACCATTGAAAATCAAAAGCGAAAAATATAATGATAAAACTGAACCTAAAAAACAAAACTCGTTGCGTAGTTTAGGTATTAAATAACTTAAAATTCCGATAATTGGCGTTACAATAACTAACGATAGGCGCGTCATTTTCTTAATCGGGCTCTAATTTGTTCGGTTTTCTTCCAAGAAAATAAAAGTAAGTCGTTCCATGTATATTTCAACTTTCCGTCCTCAAATACTGCAACTCGTTCGGTACAACAATAACATGGATCGATCGCAGCTAAACATAATGCCGCATCAGCAATTGAATGTCCTTTCACGGTAACTTCATTAGAGGGCAAATTCATATAACTGGGCGCTCGAACTTTATGACGGACTGGATGATGCGAGCCATTACCTCGAATATAATGAAATACTTCACCCCGTGGCGCTTCAGTTCGACCAATCCCTTCACCAGCTGGTAATTCTTCAATTCGAATTTCAATCGGCGTGTCAGGTAGGTTTTTAAGACATTGACGGATAATCTTTATTGACTCAAAACATTCAAGAAGTCTTACTTTTGCTTTAGCAAATATATCTCCTGCTTCTTCGACAACTATATCCCATTCGACTTTATCATAGGCGCAGTGTGGATCATCTTTTCTCACATCAATCGCAACTCCCGAAGCTCGCGCTGTTGGTCCAACAACCCCGTATGAAATAGCTGCTTCTTTAGATAAAATTCCAATACCCTTTAATCGAGCATGAAGTACCGGATCATCCAGCACTGCCTTGGTAAGCATTGATACCTTACTTTCTACCAAGTCTAAAACTTTTTCAATATGAGAAATTTGGTCATGATAAATATTCCGGCGCACTCCACCTACTTTATTCATTGCATAATGGTTACGATTACCGGTAATCATTTCGAATAAATCCAAAACCGGTTCTCGATATCGCCACGCCCACATCCAAATAGTGTTATAACCAATAAAATGACCAGCAAGACCTATCCATAAAAGGTGCGAATGAATACGTTCTAATTCATGAACAATAGTGCGGATATAAAGTGCCCGCTCAGGAACTTTAATGTGAGCCATATCCTCAACTGCTAAAACAAATGCTAAAGGATGGGAATTAGAACAAATACCACAGATCCGTTCAACAAGAAATGGAATCTGATCGTATGTTAGGGAAGGCGAAAGAAATTCATGACCTCGATGGTTATAACCAATATTAATTTCAATGTCGACTACTGTTTCCCCTTCAACAATAAGTTTAAAAAACTCCGGTTCTTCCTGTAAAGGATGATAAGGACCAATAGGAACAATTCGCTTACTCATAATCTCTTGTTAGTGGATATTGATCTTTAGGCCAATCATCCGAAGTTAAAAGTGGCTTTAAATTCGGGTGGCCAATAAATTCGATGCCCAATAATTCATAGATCTCGCGCTCAATCCAATTTGAGGCTTGAAATATCCGAGTTAATGAATCAACTTTGGGGTCTTCTTTAGAGACAAAAATTTTGATGTTAAAATAAGTGCCTGTTGCATCGTGAGAAAAATGGTAAATAATCTCAAAACCATCGCGCGTATCAATTCCCGTTGCGATAGATAGTCTTAAACCTTTTTCTTTATAAAGAAACTCAGCTACAGGCATCAATTTATCTTTAGGAATTGTTATATATAGCCGACGTTTATTATGTTCATAAACCTCGGCAAATGGAAATCGTTTCTTAAACTCTTCTTGTAATTCTAACGCTAATTGACTCATAGTTTTTGTAGTGCTTTTACCACACCTAAAATAATTGCTTCGGGTTTTGGTGGACAACCGGGAATATAAACATCAACCGGAAGATATTTATCAAAAGGACCAACCACATTATAAGAATTCTTAAACATATGAGTATCACAGGCACAGGTCCCAATAGCAATTACAAGACACGGTTTCGGAGTTTCTTCATAAACTTTTAGCACTCGAGGCAAACTTTTTCGGTTAATCACACCAGTTACAAGTAATGCATCCGCATGCCGTGGCGATCCTACAAGAACAATTCCAAACCGCTCAACATCAAAACGGGGCGTTAAAGCGTCTAAAATCTCAATGTCGCAATTATTACACGATGCTGCAGCAACATGAAATACCCATGGCGATTTTTTAAGTGCTAGAAGTCTTAAGTCTTTCATACTATTATAATTTATAAAGTCCTAATATTAATCCAAGTATTGCTAATGGTGTCATTCCTAACCAAAAAAATTTTAACGCTTGATCAATTCGCACTCGGGGATTGGTATTTTTTACAAGCACTGTTAATATGAATATTATTGCAAATTTCCAAAGCGTTGAAATAGAATTGATTCCTCCCCATACTAGAGTAATAATAAACATTGGAAAAACAAAAAGTAACATTGCTTTAGTTAGCTTAAACATTGCTAGTGCAAAACCAGAATACTCTGTATAAACTCCGGCCATTATCTCCTGTTCAGCTTCAGCAATATCAAATGGTACATAACCTAATTTTGCTTGCATTGTGAAAAGATATATAATAAATGTAATAACTCCTGATATTGAATATAAGTACGCACCGTGGGTCTTTTGATAATTAATAAGTTCGAAAAGCCGAATTGACCCGTGAGCCTTCATAATTAAAAGTATTGTGACAATAACAAATGGCAATTCGTAGGCAAAATATAAAGTCATTTCTCGAGATGCTCCAACACTACTTAAAGGATTTTTTGATGCCGATGCCCCAAGAATTGTCATTAAGGGCGGCAACGCCAATAAATAAATCACCAAGATTATATCACCTAAAAATGAACACTGAGGATAAAAATTGGCGTTATATAATAGGACGCTAATAAGTATAACAGATATTGCTGAAACAATCGGAGCTAAAAGAAATATCAGTTTTCGTCCCTGAGGAATTATAGTCTCCTTCCCAAAAAGTTTTATAATGTCTGCAAAACACTGATACCATGGCGGTCCAACACGCCACTGTAACCGAGCGGATATCTTACGATCAAGCCACGAAAGTAAAAGTCCAATTATCGCTACAAATACCAATCCGGGAAAAATTAAGAATTCTAATAAAAACTTTAAATAATTACTCATTGCCTTCTATAATACGGTGACCGGGCAACAAATCGTTGACTTACAATTTTCTTGCTGATCTCTTTCTCCGTTATAAATTTTAACGCACCGGTTGGACAACTAGCAACACACCGTGGATTACCTGACCGGTCATAACACAAACTACATTTTTGGGAAATATGCCACGATAGTTCTTTGTCTAAAACCCCAAACGGACAGGCTAAAATGCACGATCGACAACCTACACAATGAAAACTTGCCTGGATCACTAAACCCTCAGGAGTTACTCTTAATACTTCAAAGGGACAAGCCCGAGCACACAACGGTTCGTCACAGTGTCGACAGGCTAAGGGCAAAAACACTGTAGAAGATATGTCACCGTATCGAATTCGACGCTCGCCGTAAGCACTGTAACACGCAGCTTCACAAGATCGACATCCAATACAATAATCTAAATCTAAGAAAATTCGTTTTTGGCTAGTCATTGCTAAAATATCAACGAACCTATTACGGGTTTTATTATAATTTCTTTTGTTAAATTGTCAATCTCCAATTTGAAAAATTTACGATTCTTTGGAGTATTCACCAGCACCATACCAACATTACTCAATTGCCCGTCGGTTATTTTAATTTTAAATTCATTTTCATAATTGTCAGTAATTAATTTTATTTTACTAAAACTTACAATCTGATATCGCACTGCAGTTTTAGAATTTATCCATAAAACTTCCTCTTCCGAATCAAAATAACCCCGGTATCCAATTGGTGATTCACTGCCAATCACTGTGAATCTGTCATCACATGAGAAACTCTCAATAAAATTTAATGCTCGCTCATACACTTTATTAATATCTAATTGGATTTTAGTCTTAATCTCTATATCCTCAGTTGAAAACTCAGAAATTGCTTTAAGAATCTCTGAAGTGGTTTTACTGCCATCAATCGGTGATGCTAAAGGACTTAATTTACTCTGACCCCACAAGGAATTAATTGTACCGGCCTTTTCTAATATCGATGCTGTCGGAAGTAAAAAACCCTGATTGTATGATTCATATCGAAATGGACTAGTTAACACTAATAATGAAAGTCTATCTAATTCCGAATGCACTTGGGGATACCAATACGGGAAAATATCTCCAAAGTTAATTAGCACCTTAATATTTCCGCTTTTAAGTTTTTCAAAAAGTTCGCCGAAACTTATTAAACCTTTGGGTGTTTGAGCAAGTGCTGTATAAATAATTTTTTTGTTATTACCTAAAAGTATTTGTAAAATTTGACCGAGACTCCAAATTAACAACGGATCTTGAGTTTTAGCGTAATCAAATGAAACTAAAATTGTCCCTGGATCTAGATTAATTAAACTCTGCGCAACTTCTTTTATGTCTTCTGGGTTAACTTTAATTAACTCATAAATTTTGGGCAATAATTTTCGTAACTGGTTAAAACTTTTTTCGGAAATAATCTTTGACTCTGATGACTTATAGATTTCTGCAATAATTGCCAGAAGTGCCAACGGTTCAGCACTCACTGGTACCCATAGAAACTTGTGTGCAAATCCTGCAATTCGAGTTTTCACAGAATCAATATAATATAGTCGATGAGCACGATCTTTATATTTCGCTTCAAGAATTGGATGGGCAATTAGTGGTGATTTAGTAAAAACATCTCCAACAATTAAAAATACTTTGCTTTCCTCAAGATCAGAAAAATGTCCATATTTTACATCTTCGCTAATTGTATACCGAAAAACTATTTCCGGTTCTAAATAACTTGAAGCTAAATTCGTAATGTTATTACTTTTACAAAATTGATAAATCTCTTTTAATTCTTCATTAGTATTGTTAACATCATAAGTTATTGCAACTTCTTCGGGTCTGAATTTCTTTAACGCCTGTTTTATAGTCTCTAATGCATTAGCCCAGCTCATCGAAACACCATTCAGTTTCGGCCGGACGGCGCGACGTCTGTTTTCGAGGATATTAACCGCCATGTTGCCACGTGCACATAGTCGCCCTTTATTAATTCCCAACAAACTATCGTACTCCACTTGTCTTATACGAAAATTAGCTTTGTTAATTTCTTTAACCGTTAACTCGCACCCGTATAAACAAAAAGGGCAAGTGGTCTTATTGATTTTTTCGAGTATCATAATAATCTAAAATGGATCTTCAATATCTTTTATCTGTTCCCAAGTTAAAACCGGCCCGTCTTTGCAAACAAAATACTGCCCACATCGACAATGCCCGCATTGACCAATTCCGCACGACATATTCTTTTCCATCGAAAGGTAAATATTTTGGCCTTGAAAACCCTTTTCTAATAGTTTTATCGTCCCGAATTTCATCATAATTGGTGGCCCACAAACAACAGCAATCATTTCACTGGTATTGTTAAGTTTCGGATCATCAAGCAAAATTGTTACAACACCTACTTTCCCGCGCCATCCTTTATCGGCATTATCGACTGTAAGTTGTACTTCAACACCTTTTAAATTTTTCCATTCTGAAAGTTGTTTTTTATAAACAATGTCTTTCGGAGTACGAGCCCCATATTTAATAAAGATCTTTTTATACTTTTCGAGGTTAGCACAAAGTGCTAAAAATAACGAACGCAATGGAGCTAGTCCAACACCACCGCCCAAAATTAATACTTCTTTACCTTCAAATTTTTCAATCGGATAACGTTTACCGAAAGGACCTCGAATGCCAACAAAAGCTCCAATTGGAAGTTCAAACAATTTACTGGTCACTTTACCAACTTTCATAATCGTCATCTCAATGGTATCTTTAACATAGGGCGCAGAAGAAGGAGTAAATGGAGCTTCACCAACCCCTGGCACCGTAAGCGAAACAAATTGTCCGGCATCAAATGAAAAATCCGCGCCTAATAAATCTAAAACAAATGTCCGAATATTTGGTGTTTCTTCAATTATATCAATAATCTTTGCCGGTATTGGCTGAAACGGATTTTTAATCATACTTCAACTAGAATTTTTCGAATATCAATTTTCCCCATACAAACTGCAAAACACCGACCACAGCCTGAACAAGCATAAAATTTATGCTCCCAGTAAAAATTCATAAACTTACAATGAAAACGATTTCGGAAACGTTGCCCAAATTCAGCTCGAGGATTCGCACCACCCCCAACGCGTGCATAGGCATTATAATAACAAGCATCCCAGATTTTATAACGCTCAAAACCTTTATCGTTTATTGGCACATCATACAATAAAAAACAAAAACATGTGGGACAAATTAGTAAACACCCAAAACACTCCACACAACTTAGAGCATGAGTTTGCCAAAATTCATGCTCGGTTTTATGTTTTATATGTTCACTTAATTCTACCGATAAAGATTTTTGATTAATTTTTTGAAGTTTTTCTAATGCATAGCTGCGGATTGCTGCGCGTTCCGCAATATTTTCTTGAGTTGCTGCTCGAAAATTATGATCGGTATTTATAATAAGATCTTCGCCCACTCTGCTAATACTCTCAAATAAATATCCGCCTGTAATTGGGGTGATAATTATATCGGATATTATCTCCGGATAGGGCTTAAGATCCAAAAGATTACAAAAACAAGTCTCTTCAGGTTCCGGGCAGTCAGCTGAAATGATTATTGTTCGCGAACGTTCGTGCTTATGAAACGGATCTTGATACTCGGCAGCTAAATACATTTTCTCGTGAACCCTTAAACCGTGTAAGTCACAATTTTTAACACCAATAATAATCCGCGGCGTATCATCAAAAGGCACAAGGACCGCTTTATTTTCAACTAATCCGCCGACTTTTAATTTAGGCGTAAAAAAGAACTCTTTTAGAGGATTTGCTGGTCTTATTTTCCTTAATGCATGATAAAAATTTTCCTCGCTAAGCACATTTTCGCCGTTAAGTTTTTCGTAATACAATTTAGCTTCGTAGTATTGAGGTAAAATCACTTGATACTTTTCTTTTAGCTTCCTTAACCACCCCGTCAAATGATAGCGACTTAAAAAGTAAAGCGCCATTTCTTTTTAACTTTACTAAAAAATTCTTGTTTGTCAAGTAAAATTTTGAATACCAAAATTCCTGATGTTATTGTGTATTCGCTGTAAAAAAATTTTCTCTAAATTGCCCTGTTGTCGCATCATTTTACTAAAATCTATAAAAAATCCCCGCCAACTGCTATCTATACCCTCTCCCCTATCTTTTGCTCATCGGAAAAGAATTTGTTGATCATTAACTTACGCTTAATGATTTAACTTATGTATTAGTATATTCTAAAAATGAAAATAATATTATAAACGGACACTTTAAAGCAGTCTTAAATAGTGTAATAAAACTCGTTATAGACTTAATACTAAATTAACCGGTCAATAGCAAGGTTTTATTAAAGTTAACTAAATCAATTGACCCTTAAAGTTTTTTGAGTATACTAAACTAAATATGGCAAAAAAGGAGTTAGCTATGCAAGTAGTCAAACAAATTACTTATTTTACAAAACCTGGAAAAATTAACACTCAAAGAACTCTTGAATTGGCTTTAGAACGTGCGCAGGAGTTAAAAGTAAAAAACATTGTTGTTGCCTCAACTACCGGTTATACTGCTAAAAAATTATTAGAGTTTAATCGGTCCGGACTCAATATCGTTTGCGTTTCACACCATGCTGGATTTGAAAAACCCGGTGCTGTAGAACTTTCAGTCAGCACACAAAATTATTTAGAAAAACACGGAATAAAAGTTTATCGTGCTACTCATTTCTTCTCTGGCATTGCTCGAGCAATTCGAGCTAAATTTGGCGGTCTTTATACCGGCGAAATTGTTGCTCATACTTATCGAACTTTGAGTGAAGGAGTTAAAGTATGTGTCGAAATTGCTATTATGGCCTTAGATGCAGGACTTATTCCCTATGGAAAAGAAATTATCGCCATTGCCGGCACTGCTCAAGGTGCTGATACTGCAATCGTGATTCGTCCGGCTCATGGGCGATACTTTTTTGATACTAAAATCTTAGAAATTATCTGTATGCCCCGAAATCCTTAAACTTATTATAATTTAATGTTTAAGTTTTCTAAACATTTAATTAATGTCAAAAAAAGTTTTCGTGCCTTTAAATATTATAATTATCGACTTTATTTTAGCGGCCAGACAATATCACTTATTGGCACCTGGATGCAACGCATTGCAATGAGTTGGCTTATTTATCGGCTAACAAATTCTCCATTTCTTTTAGGATTTTTAAGCTTTTTAAATTCCTTACCGCTACTGATTGTTATGCCTTTTGCTGGAGTAGTTGTTGACAAGTTAAATCGATATCAAATTGTTCTTTGGGCACAAATCCTTGCGGCTTTACAAGCATTTATTCTTTGGTTTTTGGTTATAAATACCTCAGTTAAAATTTGGCAGATAATTGTTTTAGGGCTTTTTTTAGGCGTCGTCAATGCCTTTGATATGCCAGCACGCCAAGCATTTGTTCCAGAACTTATCCTTAAAAAAGATGATCTAATAAGTGCCATTGCTTTAAATTCAGCAATTGTAAATATTGCTCGACTTATTGGTCCAACACTTGCTGGAATTTTGATTAGTGCTTTTGGTGAAGCTACTTGCTTTTTGGTAAATGCTTTGTCTTATTTAGCAGTCATTATTGCTCTTTTAGCCATGAAACTACCCCCTAAATTAGAAAAGCCCACTAAAACTAATTGGATCACAGATTTTGCTCAAGGATTTAAGTATACGTTTAATTTTATGCCGATCCGAGCAATTATATTGCTTTTAGCTATTGTCAGTATTATGGGAATGTCATATACAGTCTTAATGCCAATCTTTGCTAAAGAAATTTTACAGGGTGGCCCTAAAACATTAGGATTGTTAATGGGCGCTGTGGGAATCGGAGCACTAATCGGCGTCGGGTTTGTTGCTCAAAGAAAAAACGCTTGGGGTCTTGAAAGAATTATTCCCTTAGCTGCAATAATTTTTAGCATAAGTTTAATTATCTTTGCCTTTTCGCGCATACTCGTTCTCTCATTAGTCTTAATGGTGTTTAGCGGTCTTGGAATGATGATTCAGATGTCTTGCAGTAATACCTTAGTTCAAACTATTGTCGACGATAAAATCCGGGGTCGAGTTATGAGTTTCTATATGCTAGCATTTTTAGGAACAACACCCATTGGTAGCCTTTTAACCGGAAGTTTAGCTCGTTATCTTGGTGCTTCTAATACTGTGATGTTAAGTGGCGTTATATCTCTAATAAGCGCCTTAATATTTATCAAAGCGTTGCCGGAAATAAAAAAACTTATTCAACCAATTTTTGTTAAAATGGAACTTATCACCCCAAATCAAGATTCTTTTATAGTTCACAATAGCGGACAATAAAAATATTGACAACGTAGTTTTACTAAGTATAATTTGCCCTTTAAACAAAGGAGTAGCTTATGAAGCGTTACTTTGTTTTTTTATTAATGTCTGGTATTATTTTAGCTCAAACAAGACTCCGCCCCCCAACTTTAGGACCCCAAAAACCGCAATCTCAACCATCAGAACGAGTCCAAGAGATCCTAAAAGCCCGAAGTCGTAATTTACTAAAACCTAATCGATTTATTGTAAAAAATGAGCAGGGTAAATATGGTTTTATTAATGATTCAGGTGAGGTCGTAATACCATTGATATACGAAGACGCATATAATTTTACTGAAGGACTGGCCGCAGTAAAATATAGCAATAAGTGGGGTTATATTGACACTGGCGGTAATGTACACCTCAATTTTCAATATGATATGGCTTCCGAATTCAATAGCGGTGTTGCCAAAGTAATACTACCGGAATATGAAACAAATCCGATAGCAAAGATGTTAACTCCATTTAAAATGCTACTGACAATGGATGAAAAATATACTTTAATTGATCGCTACGGCAACATTATTGTTCCGGCAAATACTTATCGGTATATCGCATTTCGAGGGACAGAAAATCCGTATGAACGAATTCACGCTAATGTGGATTTATGGGGCAGTACAGATATTTTCAATAATGGTCTTGCCTTTGTGGGAAAAAAGATTAATAAAGATACAGTTAAATACGGATTTATTGATAAAACCGGTAAGTTAGTAATTGATTGTATTTACGATGATGTTGAAAGTTTTCAAAATGGTCTAGCACGAGTTAAGAAAGATGGTAAATGGGGTCTTATTACAACTAATAACAAGTGGGTCACAAAACCGGAATATGACTTTATTGGCGTATTTAGCGAAAGCTTGGCACTCTTTGAGAAAAACGGCAAATACGGCTATATGGATACCGAAGGCAAAATTGTTATTAAACCAATATACTCCGAAGGTCAATATTTTTCTGAAGGATTAGCGCGAGTCAAAGTGGCGGCTAATAATAACTACGCATATATCAATAAAAAAGGCGAAATCATGATTTCACTGGAACCAGTAATAGACGATGCCCAAGAATTTCGGAATGGCCGGGCACGAATTCGTATTGGGGGTCGTTACGGTTATATTGATAAGACCGGAAAGATTGTAATTCCCCCACAATTTCCAGATGCCTACTCGTTTCAAGACAGTCTTGCTCAAGTCGCTATTGTTATGAAAGATACCACAGAAAATTATCGCACACCACTAACAACTTCGGGGTCATCTGATTCTATATACCGTTACGGATTAATTGATATAAATGGCAATTATGTTTTGCCTCCGCAGTTTGAGTTTATTGGTAGTTTTGTTGACGGTATCGCTTTGGTAGAAAAAAATGGCAAATATGGCTACATTAAAAAAGATGGCTCCTACTTAGTTGAGCCGATTTATGACTTTGGAGAACGATTTAAAAACGGCCTAGCAAAGGTTAAAATAAACAATAAGGAATCTTACATTGATAAAAACGGACGAATTGTCTGGACAGAACAGTAAAGCTCAAAAGCTTGTAAAAATTACCCTAAAGAATATAGTGGGGCTGGTTATTGTTTTTAGTACTACGCTTAATGGTACAGAAAAGCCCGATCCAGTTGCTTTGTATCCGGTTCAAATTAATGGAAAATACGGCTATATTAACCAAACAGGCCAAGTAGTAATCAAACCACAAT
>JANXBB010000206.1 GCA_025061975.1 Caldifarciminota bacterium
TCAATCGTTAATTTGCGAGTTATTTGATATGGAGGTATCTAATGCAGGAATGTATGATGGTGCGTCAGCATTTGCTGAGGCTTGTCATATGGCGCGAAGTATTACCAAGCGGGATAAAATATTAATGGCGACAACAATTCATCCCTTCTATCAACAAGTAATAAAAACTTATACTTATGGGTTAAATATTCCAATAATTGAATGCAGTTGCAAATCAGGAAAAATTGATCCAGCAGAGGTTGAAGAAAAAATTGATCGTGATACCGCAGCATTATTAGTTCAACATCCTAACTTTTTTGGTATATTAGAACCAATGCAAGCGCTTTCAGAAATTGCCCATAAACATGGAGCATTATTAATTGTGTGCGTAGATCCTATTTCTTTGGGTTTATTGGCGCCGCCCGGTAATTATCATGCAGATATTGCCGTTGGAGAAGGGCAATCATTAGGAATTCTTCCAGCATTTGGCGGTCCATATTTAGGAATATTAACTACTCGGAAAGAATATATAAGATTAATTCCGGGACGATTAGTAGGGCGGACTGTTGATAACGAAAACAATACGGGTTATGTGTTAGTATTACAAACACGAGAACAACATATTCGCCGCGAAAAAGCAACTTCCAATATTTGTACAAATGAAGCATTGTGCGCCTTAATGGCTACTATATACCTTTCGGTCATGGGCAAGAACGGTATTAAGGAAGTAGCTGAGCATTGCTATGCTAAAAGTCACTATTTAGCGAAGGAAATAAGTAAATTAGATGGTTATGAGTTAGCGTTTAATGCGCCATTTTTTAAAGAATTTGTAATAAAAACTAAGCTTGATCCGGAATATATTATAAGAGAACTGTTAAAAGAAAAAATCTTTGCTGGGATTAATTTGTCACGATTTAATAAAGATTGGAATAATTTAATGCTTGTAGCGGTAACAGAAAAACGAACCAAATCCGAATTAGATCAATATATCCAAATATTAAAGGAGTTAAAATGAGCCGAGAATGTCGTGTTGTAATAAACAAGCAACGTTGTCCATGTACATTTGAAAGTTGCGGACGCAGAGGACGATGTTGTGAATGCGTAACATATCATCGTCAACAGAATGAACTACCAGCTTGTTATTTTCCACGGAATGTGGAGAAAACTTACGATCGATCAATCAGGAAATTTATCGAATGCCATTCAATTAAGCGTTATGATGAGTAATTTTGAACCATTAATATTTGAATATTCAAGATCAAATCGTAAAGGCTATTCTCTACCTAAACTTGATGTTTCATTTAATATTGATGATATACCTGAAGAAGAATTACGAAAAGACTTAAATTTACCAGAAGTTTCTGAAGTTGATGTTGTTAGACATTTCGTTAAACTTTCTGTTTTGAACCATCATGTTGATAAAGGCTTTTATCCTTTGGGATCATGTACGATGAAATACAATCCTAAAATTAATGAAGACATTGCCAATTTAGACGGATTTAGTTTTATTCATCCTTTACAACCTGAAGATACAGTTCAAGGTGCATTAATGTTGATGTATGAATTGGGACAATTTCTTTGTGAAATTTCCGGTATGGATGCAATTTCATTGCAGCCTGCGGCTGGCGCACAGGGTGAATTAACCAGTATAATGATTGCGCGAAAATACTTTGAAGAACACGGTGAGGCTCGAAAGAAAGTTCTTATTCCTGATTCAGCTCATGGGACCAATCCTGCGTCGGTTAACCTTGCTGGTTTTACAGCGGTAGAGATAAAATCAAATGAACAGGGGATGGTCGATTTAACAGATTTAACTACCAAGTTAGATTACAATGTAGCATGTCTGATGCTTACAGTTCCTAACACTTTAGGAATTTTTGATCAAGAACTTCCCAAAATTATTAACTTAGTGCACAGCAAGGGAGCATTGGTATATTTAGATGGTGCTAACATGAACGCTTATCTTGGATATTTTCGTCCCGGCGATGCAGGATTTGACTTTGTTCATTTTAATTTGCACAAAACGTTTTCAACGCCGCATGGCGGCGGAGGACCCGGTTCCGGTCCGGTCGGTGTGAAAGAGTATCTTGCTAAATATTTACCTGTTCCTGTAATTAAAAAACATTTTACCTCATCAGGCGAAGAACATTATTCATTAATTTTTGATGTTCCTGCTAGCATTGGTAAAGTGCTAGCATTCTATGGTAATTTTTTGGTAATGGTGAAAGCATACAGTTATATAAGAATGCTTGGAGCTAAAGGATTAAAAGAAGTTGCCGAAATTGCTATAATCAACGCTAACTATATTAGAAAATCTCTCGAGGAATACTATCATTTACCATATAAAAATATTTGTATGCATGAATGTGTATTCTCTAGTATTAATTTTCGAGAGTATGGAGTTCGAGCGTTAGATATTGCAAAACGACTACTAGACTACGGACTTCATGCTCCCACAATTTATTTTCCGTTAATTGTTCCCGAAGCACTTATGATAGAGCCTACAGAAACTGAGTCAAAGGAAACTATTGATCGTTTTATTCAAGCCATGATCGAAATTGCTCATGAAGCACGTGAAAATCCTCAATTATTAAAAGAAGCTCCATGGAAAACTCCGGTTCGCCGGTTAGACGAAGTTCGTGCATCGCGCGAATTAAACATCAGATTTATAAGACATTGATTATTATGAATGAATTAACACCAACACGAAAATTCGAACTTATTCATAAGATTGCTGAAAAAGTTGTTGATTTAAAGCTTACTCCAATGGCTATTGTTTTGTTAGAATCGGTTAAACCTTTTTCATTTGTTGCATCACAACTTTTGGTATTTTTTCAACCGATTTATGCTGCAGTATTCCCTACCCGTCCTTATGATGAGCTAGTTCAGCTATTTGAAGATAGAGCTAGTATAGAACTTCTTATTTGCGAAATTGAGAAAATTGAAGAAGAGACGAGCGTTAAAAAGAAAAATACAACTATTAAAAATAGTTGAAAGGCGGGAATTAAGTATGATTGTCAAAGAAAACATAACACGAATTTTAGCCACCGATTGTGGCAGTACTACAACTAAAGCTATTCTAATAGAAAAGCAATCAAATGGAGAATATCGACTTAAAACTCGTGGCGAAGCTCCAACTACAGTTGAAGCTCCTTTTGAAGATGTTACAAGAGGAGTTTTAAATGCGATTCGTGAGGTAGAAGAATTATCAAACAGAACAATTTTGGATGGTGAAAAGATTATTAAACCGAAAAGGAGTGAAAAAGAAGGAGTAGATATCTATATATCAACTTCTTCTGCAGGTGGCGGGTTGCAAATGATGGTTGCAGGTGTAGTGTTGACAATGACTGCAGAGAGTGCTGCACGTGCAGCACTAGGAGCTGGAGCTATTGTAATGGATGTGATTGCATCTAATGACGGGAGACTACCCCATGAGAAGATTGAACGAATTAGGAATCTTCGTCCGGATATGATATTACTTTCCGGCGGTGTAGACGGGGGGACCGTATCCCACGTGGTGGAGTTGGCAGAGCTAATTCGTGCCGCTGATCCAAAACCTCGTTTCGGAACAGGTTATAATCTCCCCGTAATTTATGCAGGTAATAAAGATGCCCGTGAATTAATTCTAAAGATTCTTAAAGACAAAACTGAATTAGTAATAGTAGAAAACATTCGGCCGGTATTGGAGCGAGAAAATCTAATGCCTGCACGACATAGAATTCATGATCTTTTTATGGAACATGTAATGGCGCATGCTCCGGGTTATAAAAAATTAATGGAGTGGACAGATGTTCCAATAATGCCTACACCAGGCGCAGTAGGGTTACTTATTGAAAATTTAGGAAAACAGAATAATATTGATGTTTTAGGTGTCGATATAGGTGGCGCGACTACCGACGTATTTTCGGTTTTTTCTGGTATTTTCAATCGAACTGTAAGCGCCAATTTAGGTATGTCATATAGCATATCGAATGTACTTGCGGAAGCTGGAGAAGCAAACATAATGCGTTGGATTCCATTCGATATTTC
>JANXBB010000216.1 GCA_025061975.1 Caldifarciminota bacterium
GAATTAGAAACCATACCTTTAAAACATCCTGAAATAAATAAAGGGAAAAGAATTAAAGATGGTGCGATGGCGAGTAATGATTCTGTAATTTATGCTGTCAAAGGTGGTGGCTCCAATGAGTTCTGGCAATATGTGCCGAAAAACAGAGTATGGTTTCCTTTAGAGACAATTCCCAAATTAAACAATAAATCTGTTCTAAAAACTGGGGCAACTTTAACATATCTTAATGGCAAAATTTATCTGCTAAAAGGCAATAATACTAATGAATTTTGGAGTTATTTTGCTTGTAAAAAAGAGCCAAAAATTTTTTACGATATTATAACTAGCAACATCATTATTACTAAATTTCCAGAATGGCATCAATTAAGTGGACAAAAACTAATTTTGAATCCGAGAGTTTATGCACCAGACGGCAGATTAATAATAAACAATAAATTTGTAAGACCGGGGATTTTCTTTATAGTAAATTCAAATCAAAAAATTTATAAACTTGTAGTTATTAAACAATAAAATCCTTGACAAAAAGTTAGTTTAATAGTACACTTTATTAGAAAGTTTTGTGTAAATAAATTACGTGTGACAAAAATATTTTAAATCCTAACAGGAAAGATAAACTCAAAGGATAATAAGATTATGCGCTTAATTATAACATTTTTATGTTTATTTTGTATATTAAACGCTCGGACTACGTTTTTCTCAGAAGATTTTAATAGTAACTGGACTACGACAACTCCGCCTTCAGGTTGGCGGATTTATTATGATGCACCAGTTGGGCCAGAAGACTGGCATCGTGCAACTTTAGGGCACTGGCAAGAAAACACATCTGGTTATGCTTTAATATCATATGATCGAAGAGCACATAATACTGTGGATTCATTAATTTCGCCATTAATAGATTGTTCAAGATATCGCAATGTTCAACTTAGATGTTCTTTATATTTTCAGCATAATTCTGGTAACTATACTGCAAAGATTGTTGGTTCCACTGATGGAGGAATAACTTATCCTTACATTATAAAAGATCTTTATGGAAACTACACTCTCCCCTATTTAGAAACTTTAGATCTATCTTGGGCTAGTCGTCAAAGCAATGTTCGAATTGCGTTTGTTTTTGAAGGTAACATTTTAAATATCAACTTCTGGTGCTTAGACAATATTTCTTTAGTCGGTGATTGGATTTATAATTTAGATGTTGCACCAGTTGAAATAACTCAGCCGAAAACAATTCAACCCCCAGGCGAATGTACTTTACAAGTAAAAATCGCCAATTTAGGTCTTAATACTGCTTATAATATTTCGGTTACATGTAGTCTTTATAATTTTTGGGGACTACCGTTGCACTACGCTGAAACCAGTATTGAAAGCATTTTGTCTCAGGAAACGCTTAATGTCAAACTAACTCCCTCTTACATATTCTCTATCCCAGGATTTTATTCTGTAAAATTCCGAACTAACCTTTTAGGAGATGAAAATCTATCCAATGACACAATATCCGCAAACTTTAGCGTTGCTTGGAGTGAAATTTTAGGTTATTCCGATGATATTCCGGATACTAGTTTGTTTTTCCCTACCCGAGAAGAAGGCTGGGGAATAAAATTTACACCACGTCACTATCCGGCATTAATCAATTATGTCCAATGTTACTTTGACGAATATCTTTACAGTCCTTACCGGTATATAATAAGAATTGTAGACGATGATGGACCCGAAGGTAGACCGCAAACAACAATTTATGAAACGCCGATTATAACTGCATCGGGCAGCGGATGGAAAACTGCTTATCTGGTAAGTCAGGAAATTTATATTGATTCCGGTTCGGTTTATATTTTCTATATTCAAGCTGATGATGCACCATATACACCGTTATTTTTCTGTGATGAATACCGCGACAGCATCAATTACTACTATAAATATTATAATGATCAGTATATCCCGGCTTATCCTCCGGGTGATTTTCTAATGCGGGTTTCTTTTGAATACCGGACACCTATAAGATATAATTATGATCTGCGCGTGGTAAATATTGAAAAACCCCAATATGAACTTATACGTCGACCTTATAATTATCAAACACCGGTGGTTATACGAATCGGTAATTTTGGACTTAGGGAAATTTCAAATTTCAGCGTTGTATGTACAGTTCGTTCGTATATCGGAGGTTTTCCAGGTGTTACAAGAAAAGCTTTCTACCAGATTGTTCCTAATTTAGGCCCACGGAAAGAAACAATCCTCAATATAGGCAACTGGCAAGTTATGTATGTTGAGCCAATTCTTATCTCAGCAAAAGTAATATTAGGAATCGACCAAAATCCGAGCAACAATTATAAAGAAAAAGTTATTAGTGTTTATTCAGGAAAGTTTACCGATCGTGAAGGTGAAGTTGGTTATGCCTGGATTGACTCTGACACTATAACTGGACCTAATTATAATTGGTATAATATTACTAGCGCTTATCAGTTATTAGACTATGGCGATGATACAGTATTTGCTTTGCCATTATTACCTTTTACTTTTCCGTTTTATGACACAACTTACCGAAGAATTTATGTTTCAACCAATGGTTTTATCGGATTTTCAGCCACTTTACCGGCTTCACCTAATAATGAAACTATTCCATCAATTAACGCACCAAACGGGGCATTATATGCCTTCTGGGATGATTTAGTATTGCCGCAAGACCGCTCAGCAAAGATATATTACCAGGACTTGGGATCGGCACCAAATCGCTTTCGGGTTATAACCTGGTATAATGTGCTGCGAAAAAACACTCATGACACATGTCGGTTAAACTTTCAAATAATACTTTACGAAAATGGCGATATTATTTATCAATATAAAGATTTAAATACTGGTGAAAGTTGGGCAAGTTTTGGGAAATCAGCAACTGTTGGCATTGAAGATCGCAATGGTAATCGTGGTTTACTTTATCTTTATGGAGGAGATAGTTTACTGGTCAACTGGCCCAAAAATAAACTTTCATCAGGACGAGCAATCAAATTCTACAAACAATACCATGACGTAGGGATTGTATCCATTATTACTCCTAAAGAAAGTATCTTCCCGTTACCGATAACACCTGTGGTAAAAATAAAAAACTACGGCACAACTGAAGAAGAAACTGTCAAAATTTACTTAAAAATTATAAGTTTGTCGGGCAGCGTAGTTTATGATACGTTTTTAAACTACTTTTATCTTTTACCAAACACCGAAGCGCTTATCACATTTTGGGACTGGAA
>JANXBB010000271.1 GCA_025061975.1 Caldifarciminota bacterium
TTTTCATCACCGTGAATTGCACCGTCAAAATATACTGCCGGCTCAGCTTCATCGTTTGCTGGATTATCAGAAATTTTCAAAGCTAAAATCAAGCGATTTTGATGGCTAAGTCCTAAAGTCTCAAGTTTGCAGATTGCTGGATTATTACTTGCAATAACAGTCATTGTGTCAATAAATTCAGTGTACGTTAGATACCGTGCTTTCTGAACTTCAGTAAAGAAGTTTTCGTAATATGTTTGAGTTATATTTACCTGTAATACTTGATACAAAAATCCGCAATTTTTAAGTAAAGTTAAAACCTCAGGGGTTGCCTCGCCAATACAAGTATTATTTTGTATGCGATTGACAATAAACCCAAGACTTTCTAATGTTTTAATAGCACTAAAATTATTAATTTTTACTTCAACTAAATCGCGTCGGGGCAGAAGTTTTACTTCTTGAGCTTCAAGGTTCGTACCGATAATTAAACTCACCAAAGCGAAAAAGGCTAATCCTTTAATGTGCCGCACCATAAACTAAAACTATTTTTACTTTTTGATAAGTTTATGCCCTTCTTTATCTTTTAAGTTATCAGTAGCAATTAAGATTATATCAATAAGCCACCAAACCCCAAGTCCTCCTAAAGTAAGAAGTTTAAGGATTCCAAGCCCGATATATCCTAAGTAAAACCGATCCACCCCTAAGTGGCCCAAAAAAATTGAAAAAAGTAACGCTGCTAACCAGTCTTTACCCATAGCATTTATAAGTCGCACCCCACATTTTACACAAATCTCAGCATTAGGATTAACTTCGGCTCCGCAATTTTGGCAGTATTTATCTCCTTTTAATGGTTTAGCCCCGCACAAAAGACACACCTCAGCATGAGGAGCAACTTCTTTACCACAAAAACGACAAAACATAATCCCTCCTTTTTTATTTTTTTATTACTAAACAACCGGTAATTATGTCATGCAATGCCTGTTTTCTTGGTGTAAAACCTGCTAAAATAAAACCCACACCTAAGGTAAGTGTTGAAAGTATTTTTGCAAAATAGCGTGCACTAGCACGTTCAAAAGTCACTGGATTGCCCTTAATATCAGTTACCACAATCTTTAATGCCAATTTGCCAAGAGTTGCTTGTAATTTAGAGCTTTCCATTAAGGAAAAATATAACCAATTTACCATTAGCAAAATAAGCCCACTGGTAAACGGCGCTATTTTAAATATAATTATTCCGGGAATGAAAAGCACTAAAAAATCAAGCAGATACGCAACAAAACGTAAATTAAACCCGGCATAGCGTATGTTAAATAAACGTACACCACAATTTACACAAATCATTGCTTGAGTCTCAACAGCACTTCCACAACTTGGGCAGTATTTATTCCCCACAAGTGGCATACAACCACACACCCCACACATTGTCTCTTTTTCAGTTATTTCTTTACCACAGTTTCGACAATACATGACTTAGGTTATATTATGTCAGCCAAATAATTTTGTCAATGTTATCTAAGTCTTTTTAATATTTTCAGGTTATTTTGTTTTAGATCGCTCATTAATCGCTTAAGACTTTGGTACTCTTTTAAAAGACGATTAACCTCTTCAACCGTAGTCCCACTACCGTAGGCAATTCGCCGGCGTCGTGAACCGTCAATGATTTCGGGATTTTTCCTTTCTTCTTTAGTCATTGAAAGAATTATTGCTTCAGTGCGCTTAAACTCTTCTTCGTCAATTGAACTTACACCTTTTAACCCTTTAGCAAACGGCACAAGCTCTATTAGCTTATTAATATTTCCCATTTTTCTTATTGCTTGGAGTTGTTCTAAAAAGTCATTAAGGTCAAATTTGCCTTTAAGGAATTTTTCTGCAATCTCTTGCTGTTTTTGGGGACTAACTGCTTGCATTACTTTTTCTTGAATAGTTAAAATATCACCACGCCCAAGTATGCGCATTGCCATACGTTCGGGAATAAATTCCTCTAAGTCGTCAACCCCCTCACCAACCCCAATATAATATACCGGCACTCCGGTAGCTTTTCTTATTGAAATTACCGCACCGCCTTTAGCATCACCATCTAACTTAGTCATGATTATTCCAGAAAGACCCAGCCGTTTATGAAATTCGCTTGCTTGATTAATCGCATCTTGTCCAATCATTCCGTCAACTACCAAAATAACATAATGCGGATTAATCTCATGTTTTATTTGGACTAACTCCTCCATTAACTCGTTATCAATGTGAATTCGCCCGGCAGTATCAATAATTATTAATTGATGACCAGCCCGGGATGCATAATTTAAAGCTTCTTGGCAAGTAAGCACTGCATTAGAAAGAACGTCAAAAAATCCTACAGAAATTTTTGTGGCAAGAATTTTTAGTTGTTCAGACGCTGCCGGGCGTTTAGTATCGCAAGCCACAAGAAGCGGATTTTTATTTTTAAACTTCTGAGCGATCTTTGCTGCTGTTGTTGTCTTGCCACTTCCCTGAAGACCTACAAGCGCAATAATCGTCGGTTGTGAAGTAAACTTTATTTTCTGGGGTGTCTTACCTAAAAGATTAACTAACTCTTGAAAAAGAGCTACATTAATAAAGTCTTTAGGATCAAGGCTATCTTTTAGCTTTTGGGTTGCTAATTTATCTTGAAACTCTTTTATAAACTCACCTACTACTTTATAGTTTACATCAGCTTCGAGTAGTGCCATTCTAATTTCGCGCAATGCATCGTTAATCTCTTTATCACTAAGCTTTCCGTAACCTAAAATTTTCCGTTGAAGCTTTATAAATTTATCCGTTATAAAGTCAAACATTTTAATTTCTTGACTGTCTGCTTATAATTTGTTGAGTGAAAAATTGCGGTTCCGGCAACTAAAATATCTGCACCGGCATCTTTAACCATGCAGGCATTTTCTGGCGATATTCCACCGTCAACTCCAATTAGCGTCTTAGAGTTTCTTTGGTTAATTAACTCTTTTAATCGTCTAATTCGATCTAAGCTTTGGGAAATAAACTTCTGGCCTCCAAAACCTGGTTGAACACTCATAATTAAAACCTCATCTAAGTATTTTAGATACTTATCTACAATATCGATTGGAGTTTTAGGATTAAGAGCCATGCCGGTAAACTTTCCTTGTTCTTTTATCATCCTAATACACTCATTATGCTTTTTGGTTGCTTCATAATGAAATATTACTCCGTCGGAGTCCTCAATAAAGCTATTAATCATCTTTTCAGGATAAAAGACCATCAGGTGGGTATAAATCGGCACTTTAACAATGGGACGAATTGCTTTAAGAATTGGCACACCAAAACTGAGATTCGGGACAAAATGTCCATCCATAACATCTAAATGTATCGCATCAATTCCACATGCTTGAACTTTTTTTAGCTCTTCAGCTAATTTAAGAAAATTGCAATTAAGTATTGATGCTGCGATCTTCATCGGCGTTTTTTACTCACAGTAAGAGTTACTCTATCACCTTCTTTAACTTTCATGCCTTCTTCGGGATATTGAACTAAAACCGTCCCTGATGTCTCATTACTGGGAAGTTCAATAACTTCTTCTAAGATTAATTTGTTGGCAACAACTAAATCTACTGCCTCTTCAAGTTTTAAACCTATAAGACGGGGCATCAGAAATATTCCGTGTTCACCCCCAGAAACATAGATCGTTACTGGTTCGGTAATTTTGTATTCCCAATTAGGTTCCGGGATAACTTTGATAATTTGACCTATTGGTATTTCAAAAGAGCGTAGCGATTCTACAGTGATATTCCGAAATCCGAGCTGGCCTAAAAGTTCTAAATATTTATCCAAGGCGATATTTTCAGTTCGTGGAAGTCGAATTCGCGGCGGTCCTTTACTTATTAACAAATGAACACTCCGACCGAGTTTAACAAACTTATCGGGTAGGGGCTTTTGCTTAATGACATAACCGGCAGGTGTTGAAGCATCAACGGTTGAATCAAGCACACCTAAGGTAAGCCCAGACTTTTTTATTATTGTTTCAGCCTCCGGGAGCGATAAACCAATAACATTGGGCACTTTAACATCCTGGGCAGGTTTCGAAAGCATCGGCATAAAAAAAAGTCCGATTAATGCAAATCCGATAACAAAACCAAAAAGATACATCGCAATTAATATAAATGCTCGCTTCATAGAATTAATCACGCTCGGTATTCAAAATAATCCTCTGGTGTCAAACGCTGACCGTTAATAAAATCTAAAGCTGATATCACTTTACCACCTTCAACCTGTAACGATAAAATTTCTAAATAACTATCTTGGGTACTGACAAAAAGGCGCTTGTTATGTGGGATAATTCCACCATATTGGTTAGTATTTTTAGCAGGAAAACTCAAAAGATCTTCAGGCACTCGGGTTTTTAAAATTTTTACACGCCGACCCCGAAAATAAGTAAAGGCGCCAGGTTCGCGGGAAAGCCCGCGAATTAAATTGTGAATCTCAAACTTCGATCGTTCCCAAGATATTTGGCATTCTTCTTTTTTTATCTTAGGGGCATAGCTCTTTTCACATTCATTTTGCGCCCGAGTAATTATAGGAAAGTTTTTATCTATAAGCTCTAAAGTCTCTAACGCTAACTCAGCACCGAGTTTTGCTAATCGGTCTCGTAACTCATCATATGTTTCATCAAGTCCGATTTCAACTGCTTTTTGTAAAATAATATTTCCGCTGTCAATCCCCGCATTCATAAAAAATGTCGTTACTCCAGTAACTTTTTCCCCATTAATTAATACACGCTGGATTGGCGCAGGACCACGGTATTTAGGTAGCAATGACGGATGGACATTTATAAATCCTTTGGGAGGAAGACTTAAAATTGGTTCTTTTATTATATACCCATATGAAGCTAATACACAGACCTCGGGTTCTAAAGTTGCTAGAAACTTATAGACTTCTTCGGTATTCGGATTAGCCGGCGCAATAGTTTTTATACCTAACTGAGTTGCTTTTTCGTAAACCGCATTGGGCTTGATTTTAAGCCCACGGCCCGAGGGTTTTTCTTTACTTGTTACAACACAAACAATTTTATGCGTGCTAAAATAAATCTGCTCTAATATTGGCACAGAAAATTCCGCACTACCCCAAAAAACTATTCGCATTGTTTTTGTGCAAGCTTAATGATTTCGTCTAGCTCTTTCTTTAGCATTTTCTTACGCAGGGGTGAAAGATAGTCAATAAAAAGTATTCCGTTAAGATGATCAATCTCATGCTGAAAAACTCGAGCTAAAAGATCACTGCCCGACACAATAAGCTCTTGGCCATTTTCCGAAAGCCCTCTAACTGTTACTTTTTGAGCACGAGCAACTACTTCAGTTATTCCAGGAAGTGAAAGACACGCTTCTTCGCTTTCGTAAGTGCCTTCTTTGTGCACAATTTCCGGATTTATTATTACCACCGGACCGGGACCTAAATTAAAATATTCCGAGTTATAACAAAAGATCCGCAAGGACGAACCAATTTGATTAGCTGCAAGCCCTAAACCGTTTTTTAAAATTAAGGTTCGCTTTAAGTCTTCAATTACTTTTCTTACATCGTGAGTGATCTCTTTGACTTCGGCTGTTTTGGTGCGTAATATTGAATTACCATAAAGGACTATTCTGCACTCCTTAGTGTTCATACAACTACCAGAATCTTCTTTGTGTGTCTATATAATCGTTATTACAATTTATAAGCTACCGCAGTCTTTTCAACCTCAATCTCAGTATTCTCGCTGATTTTGACAATAAAAGTTTTTTCTTTCACATTAGTAATTGTTCCGTAAATACCACTTGTAAGGACAACTCGTTCACCTTTCTTTAACTCATTAATCATTTGCAAGTGTTTCTTTTGACGTCGTTGCTGGGGAAGGATTAAAAGAAAATAAAAAACCACAATAATTAAAATTATTGGCAAAAGGCTTAAAATTGGATTTCCAGCACCAGTCTGCTGGCTTTGACCATAAAGAACTCCAATCACAATGCCTCCTTTATTAATTATATAGTTTGTTTTGTTTTATATACTCTAAAACATTATCAGTAACTTTATATTTAACACTCCGATTGTTTTTTAAATCGTCGCGAATTTTTTTACTTGCAATATCAATTAGGGAGGTAGTAAGATATACTACCTGATTGTTAGCTTTCGGAGCCTCTACAGTTCCCGGTCTTGGGATCACTACAAGCCTAGCATAATTTTTTAATTCCTCAGGACTTTTCCAACTTGAAAGCGCTTGATATTGATCCGTGCCGATTATTAAATATAACTCATCGTGCGGATAAATTTTCTTAAGATTTTTTAAAGTGTCAATTGTCCACGAAGTTACGGTGTTTTTTTCAATTTCACAGAGTTCAAAAAAAGAATTATCACTGATTGCAAGCTTTACCATATTGCAGCGATCCTCATACGAAGCAACGCATTTTTTATGAGGCGGATTATAAGTTGGAATAAAAAGAATTTTATCTAATTGTAAAATCTCACGCACTTCTTCAGCAATTATTAAATGCCCGAGATGAATTGGGTCAAATGCACCACCAAAAATACCAAGTTTCATTTTGGAAGCTTATTAATTTGAGTTTGAACTAATTTTAATAAAGCCGGCTCTGTAGTATCATTTAATAACTCTTGATAAATCC
>JANXBB010000274.1 GCA_025061975.1 Caldifarciminota bacterium
AAGACCCAAATTGAAAGTCGAGGGATTAAAAACCGGCGGGTATTAGATGCAATGTTAAAAGTTCCGCGGCATCTTTTTGTACCTAAAGAATATATTGACGAAGCATACTGCGATTATCCGTTACCAATCGGCGCAGGTCAAACAATTTCCCAGCCTTATATAGTTGCTTTAATGACTGAATTGGCGTCACTTAAAGGAGATGAAAAAGTTTTAGAAATTGGAACCGGATCCGGATATCAAGCAGCAATTCTTTCTTTATTAGCCAAGGAAGTATATACCATTGAAATCATCGAAACTTTAGCCAAAAATGCCGAGAAACGACTAAAAGAGCTCGGATATCATAATGTTTTTGTAAAAATTGGCGACGGCTTTTTAGGTTGGCCTGAAGTTCAGCCTTTTGATGCGATAATTATTACCTGTGCTTTATCACGCATACCAGATTCACTTGTTGCACAGTTAAAAGAAAACGGCCGAATTGTTGCGCCTATGGGAAACGAATATGGCTATCAGATTCTAACAGTATTTGAGAAAAAAAATGGCAAATTAAAAAAAACTGAATACGAACCGGTCCGCTTTGTGCCAATGCGCGGTTTAATCGAGAATCAATAGATGCAAATTACCAAACCAGATTTAAGCTTGCCAGTTCAATACTTAAAAGGAATTGGGCCTAAAAAAGCAAAATGTCTCAAAAAATTGAATATTCAAACTATTGAAGATTTTTTATTCTTTATCCCGCGTCGATATGTTGATCGCTCAAATATTGTAAAAATCCGTGAGCTTAAATTAAACTCTGAGGGCACAATTTTCGGAAGAATTCAAGCAACTAATGTTAAGCTTACTAAAACCAAAGGAATTCTTATAACAATTCTTGTGGCCGACGATAGCGGTGTTTTAGAAGCTGTGTGGTTTAATCGTCCAGATTTAAAGGATAAATTTCGGGTTAATCAGAAAATCATTTTGTCCGGAGTTACAATTTTCCGAAAGCGAAAACAAATGATAAATCCATTTTACGAAATAATCGCGCTAAATTCAGATAATCAAACAACGGCTGGTATCAGTTTGGGACAATCGGTAAAACTCGTTTATACCGGTGGCATTATTCCAATATACCCTTTAACCGAAGGTATAACTAATTGGGACATTCGACGCGCCATGCGTCATGCACTTCTATTATACGCCCATC
>JANXBB010000030.1 GCA_025061975.1 Caldifarciminota bacterium
TTGCAACTTCGGGATGGCGAAAATTACTTAACGCTTCACAAAGGGCACGTCTAACCCATACTCGCGGATCGTTTAGTTTTTCTTTTATAACATCTAAAAGCTCATGTGCGCCCATTTTTCCGATAATTTCAATAATTTTTAATTGAGTTTCGGTAGTTGAATTCGGTAAGAGTTCTAATAATATCTTTACGCTATTTTTACCAATAGAACTCAACAATTCTTTTGCGGTATCGGCAATTTGCGGATTAGGGTTTTCTAATTCTTGAGCTAAGAAGCGAATAGCTTCTTCAGATTTAATTTTCCCTAATGCTCCAAGAGCACTTTGTCTTACTTCAGGGCTAAAATCGTTTGCAAGTTCAATGAGGCGAGTTACTGCTGCTGGTTCTTTGAGTTCACCTAAGACTTTAACTGCTAATTCTCGGACTTGAGGAGTGGGATGGTATGTTAAATTTAGCATCGGGAAGAGCATAACTTTACCATAGCGCACAAGTTCGGCAATTGTTTGATTACGTAACTCAATATCATCCGAGCCTAAATTTTTTTCATAGCTTTTAATTGTCGTATCCCCAATAGTTTTCAATGCCCAAAGTGCTCGTCTGCGTACTTCATCGTTTGGGTCATTAAGACTTAGTTCCCAGAGATGTTCACCGGCTCGAGCTTCTTTAATCATTGCTAAGGCTTCTATTGCCGCTAACCTAACATTAGTCTCGGGATCAGTTAGTAACCTAAGAAGTTGATCGGCAGATTCACGGTCTTCAAAATAACCCAGTGCCTTTGCTGTAGCAATTCGGACTTCAGCTGAACGATCAAAAATAAAATCTCGGATATAATTTAAACTCCAAGGATCTTTAATGTAGCCTAAAGCTTCAATAGCACATGCTCGGATTTCCGGCGGTTCTAAAAGGAGGTTTACAAGTTCGGCACTAATTGTATTATTTCCCACTTCGCGGAGGAGTTTTACAAGTTCGGCGCGAATTTTGAGATTCGGATGTTTAAGTTTTTTGACAAGTACCGAAAGATGATTTGGGGCAATTTCTCGAATCTTTTGATAAAGCTCTTCTAAAATTGTTGGATCATCGTTTGTTAGCGATTCAATTAATACTTCTAATGCCTGAGCTTTTTCAAGCTTTTTAAGTTCGAAAAATGCCTGCTGGCGAATTTTCGGATCAGGGTTAGTTAAGCGACTAATAAGTGTAGTATCTGTCATCGTTTCTTTCGGGTTTAAATATTGAAGTATTATTAAAGGCAGGAATTATTGTCGCAAATTGATTTTAGCTAAAAAATAATATCACAGATAATTCCGATAATTATAAACATTTAATAAAAATTTGTCAAGACATTTTTATTTAAAGTCCCCCAAAAACATTCTATTAGAACATCTTAAATAACGAAAGTTCTTGACATAAACTTATTTAAATGTATAATATCAAAAATGCCCCAAAAAAGGGCAATTTTTTTTTGAGAGGGGGATTGGAGTTAACCAAATGAATAAAAGAGATCAATTTCATACATTTATCTTAGATAGACTTAATATCGGTTATTTAGTTTACGAACCGGTTAGAAACTCCAAAAATGAGATTGTTGATGGTGTAATTAAAGATGCCAGCCCAGCATTAGAAAAACTTTTAGGATTAAAAAGAGAGGCACTTTTGGGAAAGAAAATTAGTGCCGCCCAAAGCAAAAAAAACCGTGAAGTTTTAGAAGAGTTAAAAAAACTTATTTTATTTCCCGGAGTTGAAGTAACTGAAAGTTATTTTCCGAAAATTAACAAACGGGTTCGGTATATTACCCTACCATTAGATAAAAAGCATTTTGTAATTATCTTTTCTGAGGTTTCCGAAACCGAACAAGACATTGCTTATAATCTCACTAACCGGTGGCGCGTAGCGATAGATGCGTTAAAAGAAGTCGTATTTACCACAGATAACCAGGGGAGGTTAATTCAGTGGAATAAAGCGTTTGAAGAACATTTTAAACCTCAAACTGTAAAACGTCCAATATACTGTTATAATATTATTCACAAAAGTACAAAACGGCCTTTGGAGTGTCCGTATTTAGAAGTTTTAAAGACAAAGAAGCGAGCAATAAGAGAATTAGTATTTGGAGATAAATACTGGCAGGTAATTGTTCATCCGATTTTTGCTACTAAAAAAGAAGTTATTGGCGCAATTCACATCTTAACAGATATTACCGTTATTAAAGAAAAAGAAAAAGCGCTTCAAGAAAGCGAAGAAAAGTTTCGTATTTTAGTCAACAATGCTCAATATGGAGTAGTGCTTTTAGATAAAGACAAAATTGTATATGCTAATCCCTATATATGCAAGCTTTTAGGTTATAAAGGGCCTCAAGATCTTCTGGGTAAACCTTACTATAAATTTGTTTACCCGTCACAACGAGCACTATTGCAAGAACGTTACCAAAAGCGCCTAAAAGGGCTTCCGGTTCCCTGGCTTTATGAGACGTTACTTTATAGCAAAGAGAAAAAACCGGTGCCGGTAGAAATTCAGCCTCAGATAATTACAATAGCTAATAAGAAATATAATTTAGTTACAATATATGACCTAACCGAACGCAAGAAATTAGAAGAGTCAATAAAAGCTAGCGAAGAGCGTTATCGAACGATTCTTGAAAATTTGGCAGTTGGAGTGTACCGTAGTTTACCATACGGTAAAGGCAAATTTATTGAAGTCAATCCCCAACTTGTAAAAATTCTTGGTTATTCATCCAAAGAAGAGCTGTTAAAAGTTTCGGTTAGTGATACTTATCAAGATCCACATAATCGATTAAGTTTTCTAAAAGCATTAAAAGAAAAGGGCTATTATTTAGATGCCGAGATCCCATTAAAGAAAAAAGATGGCACACCGATTATTGCTCGGGTTGTGTCTCATGCAACAAAAGATGCGAATGGGAATATAAAATGGATTGATGGTGTTGTTGAGGATATTACACTTAAGAAACGAGCTGAAGAAGCCCTTAAGTATCGAGAACAAATTTTAGAGGCTGCTGCTGATTGTGCTCAAGAGTTTCTTAAAAATCCTAACTGGCGTGAGGTCATGCCTGAGGTTTTAGAAAAAATTGGGAAAGCTACTGGTGTGAGTCGGGTTTATATTTGGGAAAAAGTAGTTGCCCCTGATGAAAGAATCCTTGCTAATCAAACTTTTGAGTGGGTTGCTAAAGGAATAACTCCAATGCAAGGTAGTCCTTTAGTTCACAATTTTGATTTTACTGCTTATGGTTTTGGCGAATGGCATCAAAAGCTACTTTCCGGGGAAATAATATGCACAACTGTTAAAGAATTGCCTCCAAAAGCGCGTAATTATCTTACAGCTCAAGATATAAAATCGATTTGTGCTGTTCCAATTCAGGTTAGAAACCGACTTTGGGGGCTTATCGGTTTTGTGGGGGGGCGGACCACCCCCCGGGGAGCGCCCCCCGACAAAAAAAAAAAAC
>JANXBB010000001.1 GCA_025061975.1 Caldifarciminota bacterium
AACAATCGCACTTCCATCCTTCCAAGGCTTTGTACCAATGTTCGGATTTGTAAGACGCTCCCAAGAATCACCAGCTACTGAATAACGGAAGAAGAACGGATCAGTAAGTTTCTGACCACCAGCTAATAGATAAACATACCCGTCATAATATGCAAGTGAAGTGCCACCTTTAAGACCTTTAACTGTCGGGATATACTTCCTAATAAGAATCCAGCTGTCATTTAGAATATCATACTTCCAGAACTCATAGGTTCCGTCACCTTTTGTTGCGTAAATGAAGTTTTCGCCATCCCAACAGAGTGCTGCACCTTTACCAACTTTCTTCTTGTTGATACCAGTAGTATCAATTCCAGTTGTCGGTTTATACTTAAAGCCGTATGGAATACTTTCAACCTCTGTCCAACCACTGCCCGGAGTATACTTATAGAACCGACGCGACTTATTGCCTGGGAATGCATAAAGCACATCATCTGTCGCAACTAATGAACCACCATCTTTTACATACTTACCAGGTTTGAGATCTGCTGGCGCTGGTAGTGATTCAAGTTGTGCCCATGGGAAGGCTTTAACAGTAAACGGCACTTCAGCTGACCAATCAGACCAAATACCATATACGCTCTTAGCACGGACTTTCCAGATATAATTGCCATTATGAAGTGCCACTACATAAGAAGTATTTTCTGTCTGGTAGGAGATCGCACCAACTTGCAACTCATAAAGCACAGCACCAGAAGCACTAGACCAGGTAAATGTCACATTATTAGTTGTTATAGTATCATTAGCAGCCGGTGAAATTGGTGTTGGCACTTCGGGTGGTAAGAGATCAATTGTAAACGACCACTCCGAAGAGAACTCTGACCAGTTGCCTACATCGTCACGAGCGCGGACTTTCCAATAATAGATATCTTCGCTAAGCGCAGTTGTAACTTCGTAGGTATTGGTGGTAAGGTTGGTATCAATTACCGCACCGGTTTCAGTGCGCACTACAAGGTTATAGAGCACGGCATCAGTAACTTGCGACCACTCAAATGCTGGATATGGATGATTGAGGATTGTACCATCAGCCGGGGAAATAAGTGTTGGCACTTCGGGTGGAGTTACATCAACTGAGAATGTCCACTCTTCAGAGAAGTTTGACCAGTTACCAACTTCATCTTTGGCTCTAA
>JANXBB010000068.1 GCA_025061975.1 Caldifarciminota bacterium
TTAAAAAAAACATAAAGGCTATACCCTGTCCCCACCACTGTCTACCGGTTCTAGTGCTTTATGAAAATGCTTTTGTTTTTGTGCTTTCTTTGCAGAATATATGCCGATAAATAAACCATAAATTGTTACCTCTTTTTTATATAATACTACACTTGCACATTACTCTAAAATTAACTTTACATAACCTAGATTACATATTAGGCTAGAAAAGCTTAATAATATCACAAATTAAAAAGGGTGTAACCGTGCTTCAAAACCCGGTTACACCCTTTTGAGAGGGGGATGTTTTATCAGTTACTGCTGAATTACGACTTTCTTAACCAAGGAGTTATTTTCAGTTTCCAATTTTAAGAAGTAAATGCCGCTAGGAAGCTTTGGTAGATTAACAAGTAGCGCACCATTATTAGTTGGTTCTAAATCATAACTTTTTACCAGGGCAAGCTGGCCGGTTATTGTGTAAAGTTTAACAGTAAGAGGAGTATTAACTGAGGTTAGATAATTGATTATTAACGCATTACGTCCGAAATTAGAATTTAACTTTAGACTAACCAAGTTAAGTTCGGTTGTTTTTTCAGTAGTTATAGCTTTTAAAGTATATAGACTAGGCACATCGTCGTCGTTAAGATTGGGATTTGGTTTATATTTAAAGAAGTCCGGAGTGTTATTTCCTTTTAATGCATATATTATACCATCCGCTGCGGCAAGTGCAGCACCGGCACCAACTTTCTTAGTATTATATGGGCTGTTGATAATATTGTCTTGTGTTCGATTGATCCAGCGATTGTTTTGAATATCATATTTCCAGAATTCGTAACTATTACCTTTAAGAGCATATACATAAGGAGCAAAATTAGTTACCATGTATGCTAAAGCGGCGCCTTTATCTACTTTTGTATGATATGGTTCAACAGTAGGAATTTCTGCAAGAGATATCCAAGTGTCACTTGTGACATTGTAAAGATAGAATTCTCCGGTGTTTCCACCTTTTAACAAGTAGATAAAGTATTGACCATCAGTGGTAATTGCACTTCCATCTTTTATTTTGAGTTTACCAGTAGGACCAAGGGGAATTTGAGTTAACAAGGTATCCCAGGTACCAGTGGCTATATTATAGCGGAAAAATTGAGTTGTGTTGTTGCCTTTAACTAAGTAGACATAGCTACCATGATCAGTTTGTACATAAGCAAGACCAGCACCACCGGCAATTTTTACTTCTTTCTTGGAATTGGGAGCACGACGTGGAACTTCAGGTAATTCTTGCCAATTATTAGTAGCGATATTATAAGCTAAGAATTTATATGTTTTATTACCAACAATTGCGTAAATTGTGTTTTGGCCATCATTACATAAACTTGCGCCTTTGCCTGCAACTAAACCTGATGGTAAATTCGCCTTTTGAGTCCATGTATTGCTTTCTGGATTATAATAATAAAAGAGATTGGTTCTATTACCAATAAGCGCATATGCACCTTTTTCGGGCACATACGTTAGCGCTCCACCATCTTTGACTCGATAGCTTTGGGAAATTGGCGCTAATACACTCCAACCATAATCCTGAATTTCACTAACTACTATTGTGGTATCCCGATAATTGTTTGCGATAACTTGATCGCCGTCTAACGAAACTGTACATCTTACAGTATAAGTTCCAATATTTGCTGCCCAGTTCGGGAAATAAATAATTTGGCTCGTTCGTTTTGGTAACCAAACTGTTACTTCTCCAATATATACCGGAATTGCTTGATTGCGCGGATAAATTTTTATTCGTGCGGTAAATTCTTCATCAGTATTACCAAAATTATGAATTATAGCTTGAGTTGGCAAGAAGCCCATAGGTTTATTGCCAGCTGGTTCGGAAACTCGTGCTACACCAACATCGCGATAAAGAGTTTGTGAAGCAATGAAGTTTTGCCCAATACGATTATCAGTTGTATCAATATCATTTATTGCAGATACTTCAGATGATATAAAATAACTACCCGGATTA
>JANXBB010000090.1 GCA_025061975.1 Caldifarciminota bacterium
GAAAAAAGATAAAAATTACTAGTTCTTGTAACACTAATGCAATTGCTGTTCCCAAGGCTCCTAATAGGGGAACAAAAATAGCATTTGATATTAAATTAGCAACAAACCCTTTGCTTACAACTGAAATATAAATTTGCTGTCTGTTTTGAGCAATTACTGTGGTTGTAAAAATGCTATTTAACATTGTAATCAGAAGAAACCAGATAAGTACTTGAATAAGTTGGGCACTTTTAAGATAATTTTTTCCGTATACGAACACTATCAAGTCTTGATGTAAAATAAAAGTGATTACTGATATCGGGAGTGCAATTACAAAAATTAGTTTATTGATTTTATTTATTAATGATAACAATTTGTCTTTAGAAAACTGAGTATAGCGAGAAATTATCGGGAATGTTGTATTATTAACGACTCGGTCAAAAATTAAAAGAAAAGAGAGAATCTTAAAACTTGCACTATAAAAACCTACTTCAGTAGAAGTTTTAATTAATCCTAAAAAGATTACGTTAAAATTTAATGAAAACTGAATGAAAAGTGTTCCTAAACCGAAAGGTAAAGCATTTTTTATTAAATGCCACCATCGTTTAAGCCAAACGTCAAGTTCAAACTTAATATCAGTTAAAGTACTATTGCCTAAATAGCTTATAAGCAAAAAAATTGTTCCTAATAAATTGCTCAGAAAGAAAAATAGCGGAATTTGGTTTATTTCCGTAGGCCCTTTTATAAAAGCTAACGCTAAAAGGAAATAACTTACAGCAGTTATAATTTTACTGATCATGATATATCCTGCTTTTTCCCAACCCAAAAAGACCCACTCTAATGATAGCGCAGTAGGAAACAACGTTAAACTGTAAAGCACAATTAAAGTTTTAACCCTGATTTCGTGTACAATTAAAGTTGCGATTATCCAAAGTATTCCGAAAACAACTGTCGCAATTAGAAAGCGCAAAGAAAGAAAATTTATAATATATTGGGCTTGATTTTTTTTAGATTCGGAAACAGAAAGTTGTGCAATATCTCTTGTTCCTATTGAAAGTAAGCCGAAATTGGCAAAAATTGAACCAAAGGCGAAGAAGGCATAGGCAAAATTAATTTTTCCAAAGTCAGTTACTTTTAAAACTCGTGCTAAATATACAGTAGTTAAAAAATTAAAAACGTAACTTGTTCCTTCACTTAATAAAAATATAAAAAAGTTCTTAAGAGCGCGCATCGGTTTTTTTAAGCAATGTCTTAAGCAAAGAAAATTTCTCTTCCCACTCTTTAATTTTTATAGTTCGTAGTCTGCACATTTCTTCTTGCAGTTGCGGTAGTTTATTTTGAGCGTCATTTATCGCTTTAATTATTGAAGACGAATTGTTTTCAGTAAACATTGTTCCTAGAGGAAAATATTTCTTTAAAGTTTTCGTATTTGAAGTAATAAGAGGCTTTGTAAGTGATACTGCTTCATAAGCACCGCATAACACCGTATAATTACGATTAGTTAGAGCAACTATTAAATCAGCACTTTTAAGTAATGATTCATATTTTTGGAGAGATAGAAATCCGGTTATAAAAAAGTTTTCGGGCAATTTTTTTGATCTGAGTTTCTTGTTTTTTCCGGTCAGGTAAAAATCAATATGTTTAAGTTCGCGGGCAGCGTTAATTAATTCTGATATCGGTTCATCTTTGGCACCACTTGATACAATAACAATTTTAAATCGAAAATTGTTGCACGGCGGAGTAGGTGGATAAATTAAAGGGTCTTCCAAAATGACGATATTAGATGAAAGTTCAGGAATTAATGTTTGTAGGTCTTCATTATGTATAAGTACAACTGTGGCTTTTTTTAATAATTTTTTCCCAATATTTAAATAAATTCTTTGGTAAAAATTTTGCGCCAAAAAAATTCCACTATGACAGTCGCATACTAACTTTCGGTGGAATAATTTAGTATATAATAAAGTTGGGAAAATAGCATAGAAAGGGGGAAGTTGAACAAAAATTGTTCTGGGGTTTTTAGCACATAAATAAAAAAAAGTGATCAACATTAAAAATCCATATTGAAAAATCCGGAATATTTTATTAGAGCTTAGGTTGGGATTTAACAATTGAGCTTTAAGTATTTGGGAAAAAACCCGGGAACGTGTTGAAGCCTGCCAGGCAATAAAGACATCTCTGTTCATTGTTTATTTATATTGAGTTTGTAATATTTTTTTAATAGCTCATTATAGACTAAAATAGTACTTTGAGCAATATGTTTCCAATCGTAATATTTCTGAGCTAAAGTTCGGCATTCGTTATAAGCTTGGGGATTAGATAAGATTTGTTTTACTCCGGTTGCAATTAAATGAGGCTTATAGGTACAGATTCCTAACTTGTGATAGTCTTCAGGGAAATGTTTGAGAGTGCCGGATATTACCGGAGTGTTAGTTGCTAACGCTTCAATAGTTGCAACTCCGATTCCGCCCCATTTGTTAAAGCTTGAAGAGCCCGGTAAAATAAATATATCCGCGGCTTGATAATATGAAACTAAAGCTTCATGCTCAATTCGTGAAAGAATCTTAATTCCTACTTTTTGAGCATCCAGGTAATATGGGTCGTTTTTATCAGCTCCAATTACAATGCATTTAATATTGGATTCCGATTTGAGTTGACAGAAGGCATTGATTAATTTGTCAGCTCCTTTATATTTGGTAAGTCGTCCCACATACAAAAGTATTCTTTCATGAACGGGAATTTTAAGCTTTTGTTTTGCTTCAGATTTGGGGAAATAAAAAAACTTATTAAAGTCAACACCCATGGTTTGAGTCTTCATCTGACTTTTGATTCCTAAATTTTTAAGAGCGTTAATACAACTTTGCGTCAAACAAAAAAAATAGTCAATATTATTTAGTGAGCGGAGCATAATGAAATTTTCAGTTAAAAGCACCGGCAAAACAGTTAGTAGTAAAGTGCGGCGTTCTAAAAGATAGAGTGGTGGAGCATCACCGTGATGCTGAGCAACAATTGGTAATTGGCCAAAGAGCTGACTAATTAGATATGTATGGTAGTTAAAAATTCCGTGCAGATGAAGAATTAAATAATTTTCTCGTTCTTTTTGTAATTGACTAATAAGAGACCGGGAAATCTCTCGGCCGTAATTTAAAAATTCGCTGGGAAATATCCGATATACAATATCATCAATTTTAAATTCAATTTGTCGCGATAGCTGTTTTTCTAAAGTCCAGATCTCAAGCTCGCAATCAAAGTTAATTTCTTTCTGTAATGCTTTTACAGTTCGTACATGCCAGCCGTCAAAAACATCGTCAATTACAAATTTTGATGTCCAGGATGGAGAGTGGTGTAATATATGAATGATTTTTATTTTTTTCAACACGGAGCAGATTTAAAAGACGAATTTATTTTTATGAAAATATCTGAATTGCGACTTTGCAAGTATTGAAATGGATCTCCACAGTATCATTAAGGTCATAAGCATAACCGCCGGCTAATGTAATTGCTACCGGCACAGAGTAATTATAACAATTTTCAAGCACAATCTGGTCACGCTTCATTAAACCCTCTTTTGTGAGGCGTAATGAGCCTAATTGATCTAATTGATAAGGATCGGCACCAGCAAGATAGATTACTATATCAGGTTTATGATCCGGGATAATTTTAGCTACAGCATCGGACAGAAGAGAAAGATATTCAGAATCTGAAGTATAATCATCAAGTCCGATATCCCAATCAGATTCTTCTTTTATTGGGTAAAGATGTTCTTGATGGATTGAAAAAGTAAAAACAGTAGAGTCATTTTGAAAAATTCGTGCTGTGCCGTTACCTTGGTGGAGATCACAGTCAATGATTGCTGCTCGTTTAATTAAATTAAGCTTTTGGAGCTTTCTAATTGCTACTGCAACATCATTAACATAACAAAATCCTTCAGCATGGTCTGCAAATGCATGATGGAAGCCTCCGCCTAAATGAATTGCGCATCTCGACTTTAAAGCTTCAAGGGAGGCAAGAATTGTCCCCTGGGCATGAATAAAAGCACTTGTGATAATCTCTTGAGTTAAAGGAAGTTCGGATCGTACGGTTCGTGCAGTCCAGCGAAGATTGAGCATATCTTCAACATATGCTGGGGTATGAACCAATTTGATATCTTCAACTGCTGCCGGCTCGGGGGTGATAAAATCTTCGGCACGGGCTAATTGTTCTTTTATAAGTCGTTCTTTTATTAACCGGTATTTTTCGGTGGGAAAAACATGGGTACCAAGATTAACTTCGTATTTATCTGAGTAAACAAATTTCATAAGTTTAACCTTATATTATAGTGAAAATAAAATTTTTGTCAATTGATACTGAGTACAAGTAGCACTTGTTTTGCGTAATAATTTATACCAACATATGGTTTGTAAAGGTCAATAATTACAACGACCTTTAGACTTTTAAGTTGTAAATTTTATAATCGGACGTCAAAATTTAATTCTCTGCAATTAATCAATCTTAAAATTACGTTTTTACGCAAGATGAAGAGATTAGAAATAAAGGTTATAGGATCCCCTGGACGCTATAGGGAAGCATTCTTTTTTCGGATTGAATTTTTGAGATCTTTAAATATATAGATGCCGAATTAAGTGTCATAAGGGAAAAAATTTACCGGTTAAAAATTTTTCTTGACTTTTAGGAAAAATTAATTATATTTAATAATAATGAGTAGAAAAAATGGGCGATTAGCTCAGCTTTGGTTAGAGCGCTTGCTTGACATGCAAGAGGTCACCTGTTCAAATCAGGTATCGCCCATTAAACCGGGGTATGTCCTAAAACGACATACCCCATTTTTTTTATCCGAAAATGCGCGAGGTCTTAGAAAAATTAGCTAAACTTCAGAGGTTAGATAATGAGTTAAAGATTTTACAAGATAAAAGTAATGACATTCCTAAAAGGATCGAAGGGCTTAAACTGACCGTTGATAACAAAAAGCAGGAAATTAAAGAATGCCAGGAAAAAATACTTAATCTCAAGAAAGAAAATAAGTTATTAGAAGTTGAATTAAAAAGTGTTGAAGATAAAATTGTTCAATATTCAGCACAACTTTATTCGGCGAAAACCAACGAACAATATAAAGCGTTCTTGAAAGAAATTGACGCGCAGAAAAAAGAAAAAACTCGCATTGAGGATAAAATTATTGAAGTTTTAGAAAATCTCGAATTGACCGAAAAAAAGCTTAAAGAATTAGAATCGGAGCTTAAGGATACGGAAGTAATTGCTGCTGAAAATCTTAAAAAACTTGAAAAAGAAGATGCTGAAGTTAAGAAAGCAATAAAAGAACGGGAAGAGATTCGCCAAGAGTTAATTAAAGAATTAACTGCCGAGACAGTAGCAATATACGAGCGAATCCGGAAAAGTAAAAACGGTGTCGCAGTTGTCATAGTGAATGATGAACGCTGTCAGGGCTGTTTTAATCCCCTACCAGCACAGAAGATTTTAGAGATTAAGAAAAATGATCGAATTCATTTTTGTGAATATTGCGGGCGCATTGTAATTTCTAAAGAAATTAACAGCACATTAGCGTAACCATTGTCAAAAATTACCTCAAATAAAATTACAATATATATTGATGGTTCATCTCAAGGAAATCCTGGTCCATCGGGTATTGGGATTTATGTTCAAGGTAAGCTTCCCGGAAGTAAAAATTCGACATGGCATTTAGCACGATATATCGGTATCAGAACTAATAATGAAGCTGAGTACGAGGCGTTACTGAATGCGTTAATATTTCTTTATAATCGACTATCCTCTGAAGCAGTTAAGAATATCCCTTATATAATTATTAAAACCGACTCGGAACTTTTGTATAATCAGGTAGTAGGTATTTACCGAGTTCGCGATGTGAAACTTAAGAAATTATACGCGCAAGTCCAAAAACTTTTAAAAAAGCTTCCCCAGATTAATTTTCAATTAATTCCCCGAGAAGAAAACCGAATTTGCGACCGATTAGCTAAAAAAATTGTTATTCAAAAAACCCGGCATTTATTAAAAGCAAAAGAACAACCAACGATATTTTAGTAATGAAACTAATAGTTAAGTATCTTAAATTAGAAGATGTTCCAACTCCGAAATACCAAACACCAGGAGCATCGGGAATTGATCTCCATTCAGCTGAAGAGGTTATATTAAGACCGGGTAAGTTTAAATTAATAAGAACCGGCATTGCTTTGGAAATACCTAAAGGTTATGAAGGTCAAATAAGGCCTAGATCAGGACTTGCAGCTAATTTTGGAATTGGAGTTTTAAATAGTCCGGGAACTATTGACTCAGATTATCGGGGTGAAATAAAAGTAATCCTTTTTAATTTCAGTAATAAATCATTTAGGATTAAGAAAGGAGATCGAATTGCTCAACTTGTGTTTAGTAAAGTATATAAAGTAGCTTTGAAAACTACAAAAAGATTACGTCCGACAAAGCGTAATCAAGGAGGTTTTGGACATACCGGTTAAGATTTTAATGTTATCCCCATAAAAATAGTGCGTCCCGGTTGAGGATAGTTTTTATCAATGATAGAATTACCAAATTGTTCACTATAACGGGTATCAAGAAGATTGTGCAGTCGAAGGGTAATAGTTAATTTATTCAAAACTTCGTGACTGATGTTTAAGGACAAAAGGAAATAACTTGAAAGTTTTTTTGTGTCGTAAGTAATTATTGGTGTTTGCTGAAACGATTGATAATAATTAACCCGATCGGATACATAACGAGCGTTGAGGGATATACTAGTGTTAAAATTAGTTTCATAATTTAATTCACAAAATAAAATAACCTTTGGAATATATGGTTGTCGTCGTTTTTTGTATTCATAGCGAGTTTCACCACTGATAAAATCATAATAAACTAGCTCTTTTCTAATTTGTGTAGGGTTTTGGAGTGTAGTGCTGAATTGAAAGCTTAAATTTTTAAAAATTTTTTTCGTGCCCCAAAGTTCAAGCCCGACAACTCGTGCAGAATCAATATTTACGGGTTGCCAAAGATGATTGTTAACTGGCATCCAGCTAATTAAATTTTTAGTCCGTCGATAAAATCCGGTTATTACCAGTTTAGATTCATTATTAATGAAGAGTTCTGTACTTAATTGAAAAGTATTTGCGCATTCAGGTTTTAGTGATATATTGCCGGAATTTGGCCAATATAAATCAGACAAAGTCGGAGCACGAAATCCACTGCCCCAATGAACCTTAAAATTTAAATAACGATTTAATGATTTTGTTAATCCCAGACCGAAACTTGTGAAGTTTTTAAAAGCCGAATTGTAATCAAAGCGAAAATTACCTATAATTGCAACATTACGTGGCGAACAAGTGATATTAGCAAAAATCCCATAGTTTTCTGATTTTGCATTTACAAGTTGGGTGTTTACACGGATTTTTTTACATTCAAGATCAATTCCCCAAGTGAGGTTAAGTTTTGAAGATGGTGCATAACTATTACAGAGATTTAAAAACGAACTACGATTTTGGTAGTAATCGTTATATAAAGAAGTATCTGGTGAATATTGGTTAACCCAAAGATAAGAAGTGTTATTTATTATATGAGCACCTTTTATAAAAATAGTAAATTTTGGAGCGAGTTTAAATTCTAATTGGGACTTAATTAATGTTAGTGTGTCAACTTGGCGATCATAAATACTAAAGCAAGTGCTGTCGCCATAAGGAGGATTTTGAGATACATCTGGAAGTGGTCCCGGTGTCCCTAAGTTTTTATTACTATAAAACAAATCCAAACGTATTTTTGTTTGTGGTGAAAATGTATATGTCGAATTAAAACTTAACCCCTGAGTTGTAAGATCATCATTAGTTCTCAATCCGTTTGTTTTGTTCTGATAACCAAAGAGCTGATATCGGTAGTTTTTAATACCTCCGGTAAATTGAAAATCTCCAATAAAAGTATTTAGTGAACCATATTGGAAACGTAACGAAGTTTTTGGATATTCAAAAGCTTCATCAGGTGATTCAGTGATCAAATTAACAACTCCGGCTAACGCATTGGCGCCATAAATACTTGATACCGGCCCTTTAACAATTTCGATACGTTTAAGATTTCCTAATGCGAAAAGTCCTAAATCAGGCATTCCGACTGCTGGGGAATTAATTGGTATGCCATCAAGCAAAAAGAGTGTTTGTTGACTTGTTCCACTCCATATACTTATTGAAGATGCGCCGTTAAGAAATGAATAGTTTCGGATATCAAGACCAGTAATTCCCACTAATGCAGATTGAATGTCACCCCGAGACCTACGGATTAATTCATTTTGAGAAATTATTAAGGCACTTTGAGGCATATTAAATATTGAGTAGGGGAGACGAGTTGCAGTAACAATAATTGTGTCGGTTAGATATTCGGATTTCTTTGGAACTAATATATCTATTGAATCTGATTTTTGAGCATTTAATAAATAGGGGATAACTAAAAATAGTGTAATTAATAGTTTAAAAAATTGTAAGTGATTCATAAATCGCTCCTTTCCGCACCAAGCGATTTATTTTTTTCTGAAGGATAGGTCTCCTGACTCACGGCATAAAAGACTTCCGCCTTCCCACCTTATGCTAAAAGGCAGTGGCATAATGGAAGTCCATACCGTTTACAGTGGGTGCGGCCGTGGTCGATTTTCACGACCTTCCCTGCCCAGTTTTTTCATAAAAACTGAGTCTGCTTACTGCAGACATCCTTCAGAATTTACTTTTATTATAATAAATTGGGATAAACTGTCAAGCGCATGTTGCTTTGATCAATAAATCTCCACACTAAAAGTGTTCTTATGTTGTTTTGGAAAATGTTATAAAAATATTTTTTCTGTGTTCTAAAATGTACGACCAATCTGGAGATGGGGTTCCCATTTACCTTTACCATCACGGTCAAATCCGTAACCTAAATCAAATCCTATTAGCCCAAGCATTGGGATCTCGAGTCTAACGCCAATACCGGCACCCCGTTTAAGATTGGAAAGGTTTAGTTCTTTTATGGAATTCCATGTATTGCCGGCATCGTAAAATGCTAAAAATGCTAATTGTGGTGAGGGTCGGAAGCGATATTCTAGGGAATAGAGATTAATGACTTTGCCCCCAATATTGTACCTTCCTTCATAGACTCCTAATGAACGGTCTGGATAGCCACGAATTCCATCTAATCCAGTTCCACCGGCATAAAATCGTTCATAAATTGGAACAGTATCACGGTTTGTTAGTCCTTCGATTAGACCAAGGCGCATGCGTAACATTATACAGAATTTTTTAAGGAACGGGAGGTAAATACTGCCATCAAAGATTTGACGGTGATAAAGGATATCGATTGTTGAAAGTTCAATAGAATAAGAAAGTAATGAGCCGGATAACGGATTATAAATATAGTCTCGTGAATCGCGAACAAAATTGAGCATTGGCGTAAAAGTTGTTTTGTGAATCGTGTCGCGGTAAATATTATAAGGCCCGGTTGGTTGATAGTTACTTCTGATTGATGAAGCCGGAACGTAAGCATCGGATACTCGAAGTGAAGAATAGATTTTCGTGTAATCCAAGAAAAACGGCAATGCAAAGCTCATTCCGACAGATTTTTCTTCTTTATCATAGTAATCATAGACTCGAGTTAGGTACGATAAATCAAAACCCCAAGTTAATGGCATGTCGAACAGATAAGGTTCAGTAAAGCTAAATTCGACATTGGTTTTTTTGCCACCTTTTTCTAATTTTAAAGATAATTGCTGCCCGCGACCCATAAAATTAGGTTGAGTAAGTTCAATATAACCGGTTAATTTATCTTGAGCAGAATACGAAACTCCAGCACCAATTGTTCCGAATGAGGATTTTTCTTTAACTTGGTAAATTAAGTCGATGTTGCCTTCATCATCTGCTCGACGATAATCTAATTTAATATCCTGAAAGTATCCTAAATTGAAAATGTTTCTTTGACTTCGGATTACTTCGGAACGTTTAAAAACCGAACCCGGTAATGTGGTAATTTGCCGCCGGATTACTTTGTCGTGAGTTCGTTCGTTTCCTTCAATGATTACTAATCGGATTCGAGCAGGGCGATTTTCTAAAATGTTATATTTAATATCAATGGTATCATTTCTGATATTTTCTTGTGGTGCGATTTGCGCATAAATGTAGCCTTCTTCAGAATAAAGATTATAAAGTTCGCTTAACGATTGATTTACCTTTATTGCATTGTATACTTGTCCTGATTTAATTCGTAGAACACTTTCAAGGTTTTTTCTAGGAATTATACTATCCCCTTCAAAATTGATCTTCCCGATATAATAACGAGATCCTTCATTTAAATAAATATTAATTTGTAAACCCGGTGATTTAGTGTACAAAGAATCCAGTAACAAATCGTAATTTACAATTTTGGCATCTAAGAACCCATTTTCACGATATATATCAATAATTTTTTCTAAGTCTTCTTTGAAATTTTCTTCATTGAAATAACCTTTACGGTACCAGTTTTTTTCTTTATTAGACATTGACCGTTTAAGCTTATTTGCTGATATTGCCGTATTACCAAAAAATGAAATTTTCTTTATTACTACTTTACTTCCTTCGTCAATTTGAAATATTAAAATTGTTTTATTAGTACTGTCAGGTTCGGTCCGCTCAACATTAATATTTACAAGGAGAAATCCTTTTTCTTTATAAAGATCTTGGATGCTTAATTTCCATTCAAAAAGTTTGTCATTTGTAGCTACGTCACCGATTTTAATTTTTGTTTTGTCAAGAATTTCTTTAGTTTTTATTTTACGGTTGCCGAAAAATTTTACATCCTTTACAATAGGGAATTCTTTTACTCGGAAGTGAATTTTTACACCATCAGCGACTTGAGTTGTTTCGATATCGATTGTTTCAAATAATCTTAGACTATAAAGCCGCTTAATCGCTTGGGCAATGTCGTATTGAGAATAAACTGAACCAATATTAAGACCGGAGGCTTGAATAATAAATTGGGAATCAGTAAATCGTGCATCAGTATCAATTCCGATTATTATTTGTGAATAATAGATGAGAAACAGGATTAAATAATTAGCGATCACGAATATCTCTTATACTTTATCTTTCGTCTCCTGGGATTCGATAGGTTCTGTAACTATCGATTCGGGAATAAATTTTAGATTTTCATTATCACGTACGACTTTAATTATAGTTCCCGGAGGATAAGAGTTGCGTAAGAGTTCTTCGGATAAAGGATCTTCAAGTAATCGTCTAATTGCACGCTTTATTGGCCGAGCGCCAAATTCCGGATCGAATCCTTGCTCGATAAGTAATTCTTTAGCACTCTTTTCGACTTGGAGAATAAGTTTTTGTTCCCGAAGACGTTCGGTAATATCACGCAACTGGATATCAACAATTTTTTCCATCTGATTACGATCTAAAGATTTAAAAACGATTATTTCGTCAACCCGGTTAAGAAATTCGGGGCGGAAAACTTTTTTGACTTCCTGGAGAAGCTTTTCTTTGATTTTTTCATAAGTTTCAATTTCTGATGAAGAACGAAAACCTAGGTTTGCAGCCTTTTTGATCTCAGATGTTGCAATATTTGATGTCATAATTATTACCGCATTCTTAAAACTTACTTTACGTCCTAATGAATCCGTTAATTGGCCATCTTCTAAAATTTGGAGTAGTATATTAAAGACATCGGGATGAGCTTTTTCAATTTCATCAAAAAGGACCACAGAATAAGGTTTACGTCGAATTTTTTCAGTTAACTGCCCACCTTCTTCGTACCCCACATACCCTGGAGGAGCACCTACTAGGCGTGAAACGTTGAATTTTTCCATATATTCGCTCATATCAAGCCTTATTAAAGCGTCTTCGTTACCAAAGAGAAATTTTGCTAGTACCCGTGCTAGTTCAGTTTTACCAACGCCGGTTGGACCTAAGAAAATAAACGAACCAATTGGCCGTCGCGGATCTTTAATTCCAGCACGACTTCTTCGGATCGCTTTAGCAACCGCAGAAATTGCATGTTCTTGCCCAACAATATATTCTGAAAGTTCTTTTTCCATATTTAATAGACGCTGTTGTTCATTTTCTTCTAATTTGGTAATTGGGACTGACGACCAAGTAGCAACAACATAAGCGACGTCTTCTTCAGTAACTACCGGAAAATTACCACTTTTTTCCCATTCGAGGCGTTTCTTTTTAAGCAACTCAATTAGTCGCCGCTGTTCATCACGGAGTTCTGCAGCTCGCTCAAATTTTTGTTGTTCAATTGCATTTTCTTTAGCTTTTTTAACTTTTTCGATTTTCTTTTCAATTTCCTCAAGTTCCGGGTTAACTACAGAACGCATTAATTTAACTCGTGCACCGGCTTCGTCAATTACGTCAATAGCTTTATCGGGTAAAAATCGATCGGTGATATATCGATCGGCCAAGAATGCTGCTGCTTTTATTGCTTTTTCTGAATAAATGACCTTATGATGTAACTCATATTTTTCTTTCAATCCCATAAGGATTCGGATTGTCTCCTCAACAGTTGGCGGTTCAACAATTATCGGCTGGAATCGTCTTTCTAAAGCTGAGTGCTTTTCAATATAACGGCGATATTCTTCTAATGTAGTTGCTCCGATACATTGGATTTCACCGCGAGCTAACGCAGGCTTTAATATATTTGAAGCATCAATTGACCCTTCAGCAGCACCTGCGCCAACTATTGTATGGAGTTCGTCGATAAAAATAATGCAATCGCCTTGAGTAGTAATTTCATTTAAAATCGCTTTTAATCGTTCTTCAAATTGACCACGATATTTTGTTCCTGCAACAATAGCGGCCATATCAAGTGCTAATACTCGTTTATTTTTTAGAGCGCTGGGTATTCGTCCGTCAACTATCCGTTGTGCCAACCCTTCAACAATTGCAGTTTTACCCACTCCGGCTTCACCTATTAATACCGGGTTATTCTTTTTACGACGGACTAAAATTTGGATTACTCGCTCTATTTCTTTTTCTCGACCTATTATTGGATCGAGCTTATCTTCACGAGCCAGTTGCGTTAAATCTCGTGAATACATGTCTAATGCCGGAGTTTTAGATTTTACTTTTTTAGTAGTTTCTTTTGCATGTCCACTTAGAAGTCTCAAAGTTTCTTGACGAACAATTTCTAATTCAAGCCCTAACGATTGTAAAATTTGTGCTCCTAAACTTTTTTCTTCTTTTAAAATTCCCAATAGGATATGCTCAGTTCCGATATAGGTGTGATTCATCCGTCGAGCTTCTTCAATAGCCCAGTTAATAGCGGCACGAGCTTCTTCATTGAGTGGGATTTCATTTAAGATTAAAGTCTTAGTTCCATATTCTAAAGCATTTTCGATGGTTCGTTGTAGATCGTCAAGATTGACACCTAATTCATTTAAAACCATGACCGCGACTCCTTCGCCTTCCTTGACAATTCCCAATAAAATATGTTCTGTACCGATATAGTCGTTATGAAGTCTAATTGCTTCTTGCCGAGCAATGGCAAGTATTTTTCTTACTCGTTCTGTAAATCT
>JANXBB010000067.1 GCA_025061975.1 Caldifarciminota bacterium
AATTTTAATTTTTTTAAAAACACGAGCCGCAGGTAGTTTTTGATTATTAAAATAAACATCACCTTCACCAAGCATCGCCCGCACCACAAATGCTAATGGGGCAAGATCACCTGAAGCACCAACGGAACCGGTTTCAGGAACACAGGGTATAATATTGCGGTTAAGCATTTCAGTGATCATCTCAATAACCTCAACACGCACTCCGGAATACCCCTTAGCAAGCATATTAGCACGCAAAAACATTGCGCTACGGACAATTTCCGGTTCTAAATTATTGCCCCAACCTACAGCATGCGATACAATCAAATTATACTGAAGTTTTTTTAACCTTTCTTGGGAAAGAATCACTTCAGCTAATGCACCAAATCCGGTATTTACTCCGTAGACCGGTTTTGAGCTCAAAGGCACCTGATTTACAATCCTTCGGCTTGCATCAATTTTAGCAATTGCGTGAGAAGCCAATTTAACTACTTCCTGATTTGTCGCAACTTTTAAGACATCCTCAGAACTTACGGGAATTTTCGGAATTTCAATCATATTTTGACTATTATAATAAATAAACTATAAAGGTTCGTCAATCTTTTTATGTTTGCACCCTAACAGCCTTCAAAACTTCGCGCAACGGAGTCACTGATTATTTACCAAGCTTCTGATAACCTTCATGTTTTTTAGATCGTCAGCATCTGATTTTCGGGGAGTCTCCATTATACCCGGAAGATGCTTAAGTAACGGATGATTAATAATTATCCGAAAACCCTCACGAGTTATTTTGCCTTCACCAATATGCCAATGACGATCAATCCGCGAACCTAAATCAGTTTTAGAATCGTTTAAGTGAAGTAAATAAAGACGTTTAAGTCCAACAAGTTTATCAAACTCTTTTAAAGTTTTATCTAAACCGTCTTGAGTATGAATCGGATAACCAGCTTCAAAAGCATGAGCAGTATCTAAAACCACTCCTAATCGGTCCTTTTCTATTACACCATCAAATATCGTCTTTATCTGGTGAAAATTATAGCCCACCTCAGAACCCATTCCGGCAGTGTTTTCTAAAAGCAAAATCACATCGTTTTTTACTTTCTTAAACGCAGTATTAATACCTTTAATTACTTGAGCTAATGCCTGGTCTTCTGTTGCTTCAAGTCGTTTTCCAATATGCATTACCAAATACTGAGCTTCAAGCACCTGAGCGCGCTTAAGCTCACTTATAAGAGATTCAAGGGATTTTTCGTACTCCACTTTGTTTATTGTTGCCAGATTGGGCAAATAAGGCATATGAACTACAACCGGACTAATCTGGGCTTCCTCAATCTGTTTTCGGAACTCATAAACATCATCTTTATCTAACTCGGAAAAATTCCACCCCCGGGGATTACGAGAAAAAAGTTGAATTGTGTTACAGTCTTTAGCTAATGCACGCTCAACAACTTTTCGAAAACCACCAGCAATAGAAATATGAAATCCAAATCGCATAGAATAAGTATAGCATAAAAAACCCCACCGTCAATTGCTAAATATTTGAGCTGTTTTATGCCACGATTGTTTAGAAAATAACTGTCCGTTAAGTAAAAACTAACCCGATAACACCCAATTGCCAAAAGATTTTCATAAACACAATCCACAAAACACCCCATTAAATCTTATAGAATAAACCTCCGTTCTCTGACTGTTTTAATAACCGAGATTTAATTTAATAGCTGCGACGTTTTAAGCGATAAAATCTCATATAACATATCCTTAATCATATTTTCTTAAAATACCTTTATTAGTAAACATAAGCCGTGGCGGGGACAGCTGAGTCATTTTAATGCTAAGTTGCTTAACAATATGAATATCAATATATTAAACAAAAAATCTCCTTAATCAAAATATTACTTTTTAGTAATATTTTGGCATTGGCTTTTTTAAAAAAGTTATGATTGACAATATGTCATAACTCCAGGTATAATGTCTTAGGTGAAAGAGGAGTAATTATGGATCTAACAACACTTTATAAAATAAGTTATGGAATGTACATTATTGGCTCACGAAGAGGTCAGCAATTAAATGGTCAGGTTGCCAATGCATTAATTCAGGTTACTTCTGAACCCCCTCAGGTAGCATTAGCGATTAATAAATCAAATTTAACCCATGAATTTATCGCGGAGAGTAAAACCTTTACTGTTTCAATTTTAAGTGAGGAGACTCCGATGAGTTTTATCGGCCGTTTTGGATTTAAGTCTGGCCGGGAGATAAATAAATTTGAGCAGATCAATTATAAGATTGGGCTGACTGAGGCGCCGGTGGTTCTTGATTATGCAATTGGTTATTTAGAATGCGTTGTCGTTAACAGTCTTGATTGTGGAACTCACACATTATTTATTGGCAAAGTATTAGATGCTCAAACACTTGCTGATAAATCTCCGATGACTTATGCTTATTATCATTTAATTAAAAAAGGAAAATCACCTAAGACGGCGCCAACTTATATTAAAGAAACTAAAAAAGAAAGTGAGGTGATAAAAATGGCTAAGTATCGCTGCACTGTATGTGATTATGTTTACGATCCGGCGATTGGAGATCCTGAAGCCCAAATTCCAGCCGGGACTCCTTTTGAAGCGTTACCGGACAACTGGGTTTGTCCAGTTTGTGGTGCGGACAAAACCCAATTTGAAAAAATTTAATACTTAAAAGAAAGCCCGGGAAACAATTATGAATGACGAATTGAAAATGTTTTGTTATCAATGTTCTCAAACTGCTCGCGGCACCGGATGTACAATAAAAGGTGTGTGCGGAAAAGAAGCTACTGTAGCGCGGCTTCAAGATAATTTATTATATGCGCTTAAAGGTATTTCAGCTTATCTTTATCATGCTCGAGAGCTCAAAACTACAGATTCTGAAATTGACGCTTTCGTAGAAAAAAGCCTTTTTTCGACTCTTACCAATGTTAACTTCGATGTTACAAGCTTTTTAGATTTTGCCTTACAGGCTGGAAAAATGAATATTAAGACAATGAAGCTACTTAAAGAGGCTCATATTAAACATTATGGTGAACCAACTCCAACTAAAGTATCTACCAAAACAACGAAAGGCAAAGGAATTATTGTTACCGGACACAGTTTAAAAGCACTAGAGGAACTCCTTAAACAAACCGAAAACACCGGAATTAATATTTATACCCATTCTGAAATGCTTCCAGCTCACGGCTATCCCGAATTGAAAAAATTTAAACACCTTATAGGAAATTTAGGAGGTGCATGGCATGATCAACGAACACTTTTTACCCAATTTCCTGGAGCAATTCTTGCAACCTCAAATTGTGTTTTATTACCAACAGATGCTTATCGAGAACGAATTTTCACAATGGGCGCTACCGGTCTTCCTGGAGTGCCTCATATTAAAGAATTTGATTTTACACCATTGATTAAAAAAGCCCAAAGCCTTCCTGAAGTTGAAGAAAAGCCCAGCAGTAAGTTTTTAACAACCGGTTTTTCAAAATCGGTAATTTTGTCTTTAGGCACTAAAATTAAAGATTTAGTAAACCAGGGCAAAATTCGCCATTTCTTTGTTGTTGGTGGATGTGATACCCCAACTAAGAAAAATGAGTATTACCGAAAATTTGTCGAGCTGCTTCCTAAAGATACCATAGTTATTACCCTCGCTTGTGGTAAATATCGGTTTAACGAGCTAGATTTAGGCGAAATTGATGGCATTCCTCGGCTCTTAGATTTAGGTCAATGTAACGATACAATTGTTGCCTTAGAAATTGCTGAAGCACTATCAGAACTTTTTGGAACCCCTATTGAAAATCTTCCTTTAAGTTTAGTTTTAACCTGGATGGAACAGAAAGCCGTGGCAATTTTATGGAGCTTATTAGCATTTGGATTTAAAAATATTTATCTTGGTCCAATTATTCCTGCCTGGGTAAATGAAGAAATTCTTGAGGTGTTAACAAGCAAATTTGGTATAAAATTAATCTCGGAACCAGAAAAAGACCTTGAAGAAATTTTAAGGAGGTAGGCAATGATTTTTGAAATAGCACCGGGAATCTTTTATGTCGGAGCATTGGACTTTGAACGTCGGCTTTTTGACGAACTTATTCCTTTGCCCTATGGTACAAGTTATAATGCTTTTCTTATTAAGGGAAGCGAAAAAATTGCATTAATCGATACTGTTGATCCGAGCAAAGAAAATGTCCTAATTGATAACTTAAAAAAGCTTAAAATAAATCGTCTTGATTATATAATTGCTCATCATGCTGAACAAGATCATTCCGGAGTAATTCCGGTAGTTTTAAAACATTTTACGGAAGCAAAAGTTGTCACAAACGCAAAATGTAAAGAATTATTACAAAAATTACTTCTGATTCCTGAAGAACGCTTTTTAGTCATCCAAGATAAAGATACCCTATCATTAGGTAACAAAACTTTAGAGTTTATCTTTGCTCCTTGGGTTCATTGGCCGGAAACGATACTTACATATTTACGAGAAGATCAAATTCTTTTTACCTGTGATTTTTTAGGTTCGCATTTTGCTTCCAGCGAACTTTTTGTAACTGATGAATGTCGCTATTATGATTCGGCTAAAAGATATTATGCTGAAATTATGATGCCGTTTCGAACTAATATCAGACAACATCTTGAAACGATTAGCAATTATCAAATAAAACTAATTGCACCAAGTCATGGGCCATTACACAATAAACCGGAGTTTATTCTTAATGCTTACCGTGATTGGACTTCCGACCAAGTAAAAAATGAAGTCGTTATCCCCTATGTCTCAATGCATGGGTCAGTTAAAGCGATGATTGATTATTTTTCCGACCAGCTGATTTCTTTAGGAATAAATGTAAAACCATTTAATCTCACAGTAACCGATATTGGAGAGTTAGCAATGGCTTTAGTAGATGCCGCAACTTTAGTAATCGGAACATCAGCAGTATTAACCGGCCCGCATCCCCAAACAATATATATCGCCTATTTAGTAAACGCATTACGCCCTAAAACTAAATTTGTTTCGTTAATTGCCTCATACGCCTGGGGTGCTAAAGTAAAAGAAAAAATAGTCGAGTTAATTCCGAATGTTAAAGCAGAACTTCTCGATGGCGTTATTATTCAGGGCTATCCAACAAAGGATGATTTTACAAAATTAGAAAATTTAGCCGAAAAGATAAAAGAAAAGCATAAAAACCTAGGAATTATCTAAAAAGTGCGCACGGTATATTTAGACAATCATTCAGCAACTAAACTCGATAAACGAGTATTTGAGGCAATGATCCCATATCTAACCGAATACTACGGAAATCCTCAGAGCCTTCATAAATTAGGGCAAATATCTCTTAAAGCAATCGAAGAGGCACGGCAAGAAGTTGCAGGATTACTCGGGGCTCAATCAAACGAAATATACTTTACTTCTTGTGGCACAGAAGCAAATAACTGGGCAATCAAAGGAATTGCCTGGGCATATCGAGGTAAAGGAAATCATATAATAACCTCAAAAATTGAACATGTTTCAGTCCTAAATACTTTAAACTACTTAGCACAACACGGCTATGAAATCACTTATTTAGATGTTGACCAATATGGAATGGTTGATCCAGATAGTTTAACAAAAGCAATAACTGACGCAACAATTTTGATATCAATACAGCATGCCAATCCGGAAATTGGCACAATTCAGCCAATTGAAGAACTAGCTAAAATCGCGAAAAGTAAAGGAATTTTATTCCACACTGATGCAGTAGCTAGTTGCGGTATTATTCCAATTGATGTTAATAAATTAGGAATCGATCTGTTAAGTTTATCAGGAAGTACAATGTATGGGCCCAAGGGTGTTGGAGCTTTATATATAAGAAAGAATACAAAAATCATATCTTTGATTCACGGAGGTATTCAAGAAAACAGTAAACGTGCCGGAAGCGAAAATGTCCCAGCAATTGTTGGTTTAGGTAAAGCATGCGCACTTGCTAAAGCTGAGATGGAATTACGTAATAAAACACTTTGTCAACTACGTGATCGAATTATTACTGAAATTCCCCAAAAAATTGAATATGTTTACTTAAAT
>JANXBB010000129.1 GCA_025061975.1 Caldifarciminota bacterium
AAATCGACAAAGATATGCGCGCAGTAATTGAACGCGTAAAAGAAGCACAGGTTACCGTACAAAATCAAGTTGTTGGCAAGATTAACCAGGGACTTCTTGTTTATCTTGCGTTTTCTGAAGCTGATGCCAATCGGCCTAATCGTCAGAATTGGTTTACAAAGTTCGCTGAACGGCTGATAAACTTACGAATTTTCGAGGATTCTGCAGGCAAGATGAATTTGTCAGTTAAAGATATCTCGGGTGAGTTGCTTGTGATTTCGGAGTTTACTTTATATGCTCAATTAATAAAAGGTCATCGGCCTTCATTTAGTCAAGCGCTAGCTAAAAGTGAGGCTGAAATTTTGTATAACGAGTTTTTGTCGGTGCTCAAAACACTCGGACTTAAGGTCAGTCAAGGAATTTTTGGCGCCAAAATGCTTGTAAGTTCAATTAATGATGGACCGGTTACCATTATTTTAGAGGGGTAAGAATGATCTACAGCATGACTGGTATTGGTTTAGCTGAGACTCAGATTAGTTACAATAAAAAAGCCTATCGGATTTATTGTGAAGCGCGTAGTGCTAATCACAAATATCTAGAGCTGTCACTTAAGTTAAGCCCCGATCTTAATTTTCTCGAGCATGAACTCCGTAATTATCTTCGCAAAAAGCTTAATCGAGGAACTGTTTCGATAAATATCGGAATCGAAGAAAAAATCACCGGTGAGAAAGTCTATAATTACGAAATTAACTATGCTGCAGTGAAAAAAATTTTACAAGAAACCGAAAAACTTACCAAAAAATTTCAAATTCCTGGGGAACTTGATATTAAAACTATTTTAAGTTTTCCTGAGGTAATAGTTAAAACCCCCGATAAAATATCATTAAAAAAAGCTAAACTTAAAAAAGCTGTATTTTATGTATTAGATTTAGCATTAAAAAATTTAAACCAAATGCGCCGAGACGAAGGAACACAGTTACTTAAGGAATTTAATAACCGACTTCAAAATATATTAAAAATCCTTAATAATATCAAACATTACTCAAATAGAATTTTCACTCAAAATATCAAGAATAATTCGGTAAAACCCGAAGACCAAACTGCTTTACGACCGATTACTGAAGAACTTTCAAGGTTGCGGATTCATACCAACAATTTTCTTAAAATCATCAATCAAAATAATCAAGACGGTGTGGGTCGCAAGCTTGATTTTATCTTAACTGAAATGCTTAGGGAAGCAGACACGATTTTAGCAAAATTCCGCAAAGGGCCGGTAGCACTATGGGGAATAAAAATTAAAGAACAAATAGATATCCTAAAGGAAGAAATACGAAATGTTGAGTGAGGAAACTAAACTTCTTAAAGAGATTTTAGCAAAAGCTAAAACGCCCAAGATATTCATCTTGGTTGGACCATCCGGAGTTGGTAAATCAACATTGTGTCAATTAGCGACAAAAAAAATTAAAAACCTCTCTTATGTGGTTTCAGCGACAACACGACCAAAAAGACCTTACGAGCAGGACGGCAAGGATTATTATTTTATGTCTGAAACAGATTTTTTAGCTTATAAGGCAAAAGGCGAATTCTTAGAAACAACAAGGATTTACAATTCCTATTATGGAATCTTAAAATCTGAAATCCACAAGAAATTGCAATCAAAGAAGAATTTGATTATGGATGTTGATATTCAAGGGCTTATCAATATTAAAAAACATTATCCTCGGAATTCGGTAGGCATTTTTATTTTACCGCCCTCGATTAAAGAACTACAGCAAAGATATAAAATGCGCGCGCGTGCGGAACAGGAAGATCCAGCGGTTCGACTTAAAGCCTTGGCGGCAGAACTTTCATGGCTTAAAGCAGAGCTTTATAAAAAAAATCCCAAAGTTGACTATATTTTAATCAATAGTAAACTCAACGAAAGTGTTTCTAAACTAGTCGCAATTATTAAAACCGAACAAGTTAGAATCACAGGAGGTGAAACGTAATGAAATATATTGATCCTGAAGACCTCTTTATAAAACTTAATAATCGGTATTTAGCCATTAATTTGGCAGCTAAAAAAGCTCGACAAATTATTGAAAAATTAACTCCTAAAAAAGACAAGGTTAAAGAATCGCCAATATTTGACCTAGAGGGGACAACTGCTGTTAACTCTGAATTAACTCCAACAACCGACGAACCGTCTTTATCACTTGACAGTTCAGAAAATATTTACATTGCGGCACTTAAAGAAGTGCTGAAAAAATATAAAGCTAATTAACTTTCATTGTGCCAAAAATAGTTCTATGCGTTAGTGGAAGCATTGCAAGTTACAAAGCTTTAGAACTTGTGCGCGAACTAAAAAAAGAAGGATTTGATGTATGGGTTGCGATGACCAAAAACGCCCAAAAGTTTGTTGCACCGGTTTCATTTGAAACTTTAAGCGGTCATCCGGTATTTGTTGAATTGTTCCCAAAACATCAAACTTTCCCGATCCATATAGAGTTAAATGCTAATACTGATGCTTTAATTGTAGCGCCGGCGACCGCTAATATCATTGCTAAAACGTATTCAGGGATTGCAGATGATTTGGTCTCAACCTTAATTTTATCTTCCACTGCCCCCAAAATTTTTGTACCCGCAATGAATGAAGCAATGTGGATTTCGCCCGTAACGCAACGCAATGTTAACTATCTAAAAACTCAAGGTTATTATTTTATTGAACCTGAGGTAGGAGAACTTGCCTGCGAAAAAATTGGTAAAGGACGATTTCCTCGAATTTCAGAAATTTTAAAACAAGTTAAAGAAATTTTATTTAAACCACAGCCGTTACACTCAAAAAAAATAGTCCTAACCGCAGGCAGGACCGAAGAAGAACTTGATCCAATTAGAGTGCTCACAAATCGAGCATCAGGCAAAATAGGCTTAGCATTAGCACAAGCATTCTGTAATGTCGGAGCAGAGGTCTCGTTAATTCTTGGTGGCACGACTGAAATTACTTTGGCAGAAAATCCTCGTCTTAAGATAAAAAGAGTTCTAACAAATTCTGATCTTACTAAAATTCTTTTATCTGAAATGAAATCAGCTGATGTTTTAATTATGGCTTGTGCTGTTTGTGATTATACAATCAAAAGGAAATCGCAGCGAAAGATAAAATCTGAAGAATTTAATATAACACTTAAAAAAACACCCGACATTTTAAAACTGGTGTGCGAAAAATTTCCTAATGTGTTGACGATTGGTTTTTCTGTAGATACACATAATAAAGTTCGCTCAGCTATAAAAAAACTTAAAGAAAAAAGGTTAGATTACATAATTCAAAATCCGCCTGAGACTATTGGAAGCGACCAAATTCAAGCCACGATTATTAGTAAAGACTTAAAAATAAAAAAACTTCCAATAATGAGCAAATTGGAATTTGCTCAACAGTTGGTTAAACTCGTTACAACTGAATTAGTAAATCGGTCAACTGAAAAAATTGATAAAAAGTATTAAATTTTATAGTATATTAGCAATCGCATATGCCTGAAGCAAAACTGCCTCCTCATGATTTAGTTGCTGAACAAGCAGTCTTAGGAGCAATGCTTCTCGAGACACGTTCGATCGCCGTCGCGTTACAATACTTATCAGAGGATTCGTTTTACTTAAATCAGCATCGAATTATCTTTAGCACCATTTTAGAACTTTATAACCAATCGGTTAACGTTGATATCGTCACAGTTTCGAGCGAGCTCGAGAAGCAAAAAAAACTCACTCAAATCGGGGGCATCGAATACCTCTCGTCTCTCACCACTTTACTTCCTACAACTGCAAACTTAGAAGACTACTGCCGAATTGTTTTGGAAAAAGCG
>JANXBB010000197.1 GCA_025061975.1 Caldifarciminota bacterium
TTATTAAAATAAAAAAGCCCCCTAACAATGCCACGCGTTTGAATAGCTTCGTAGAATTTTATCGGCGTTGCTGGATTTGCAACATTAAGAATATAAACCCCACCACCCGAGCCCAGAAAACAAAGATTCCTTGAAACATCAAAACTAACCGCATAAGCTGGACCAAACGGCCAATTACCAACAAAGCAACAATTTAAAGAATCAAAAAATAAATAATCTTTACTAAAACCTGAAACTGAATAATCCGGAAAATAAAAATCCATTCTCGGATTTTGAGCATAAGCTATTCCACATAACACTATAAACACTCCCCATAAAACTTTCTTTGCAACCATGCCACACCTCCTTTTTAAGAGGATAGCCAATAAATAATATAAAAATACTCAAATATTTGTCAACAATCTTAAATAGCTTTAAACTAACAAGCTAAAATTTAGCATCCCCAACCTCCAAGTTTCAATATCCCGATAACTCACTTAGATACATATGCTTATCTACCAATAAACAGTTATAATAGATGACGCAGAATTAGAAAAGATTCGTCAGAACTGTTTACCAGACTATTATAGCGATACATCCATCGCAAATTGCCTGAAGTATTAAGGCTTATAACCGTAAAATCATAATTAGTCATGCTAGCGGTGCGACTTCTAACTGCGTAAAATATAACAATCAAACCCACAAAAAGCGCATACGCTGCATCATACGAATTTCCCGGTTCATTGTAACGATGAATCCCAAAAGATACTTGATCCATGAAAAATTGTCTAAGAAAATTTAAATTTTATAACACAATAATCTTACGGATCAGTCTGATTGATGGAGTTTTAAAAGTAATAAAATACACTCCTGATAAAACACCGGGCACCAAATTCCAGGAAAAGTTATGCCAGCCGGCATTAACTTTTGATGATAGTAAATTGCAAATATGTACTCCAGACAAGTTGTAAATATCTAAAAAAACTTCAAGTGCCTCGGGTAAATAAAGTTTTAGTGATATCGCATTATCTCTACAAACCGGTGGTGTTAGAATTAACGGTCCTTGTAATGATAATTTATTGTTATGATTAAGTTCATTAATTCCTAAGAGCGCAATGCAAAAACTTCGAACTTCGGAATAATCGCTAAAGTTATTAGCACAATCGATTGCCCGAACACGCCAATAGTATGTATCCGAATTAACAATATGAATAAAAAAAACTGTATCGGTAACACAATACACCTGAGCACTTAAAAAATTCGGGTCATTATCAATTTCGAGCTCGTATCGTAAAATTCCTGAAAGATTATCTAAAGATTGATGCCAAATGAAACACACAAAGGAATCGGG
>JANXBB010000208.1 GCA_025061975.1 Caldifarciminota bacterium
AAAATAGTATTTAATAGCAGAACGATAGAGTTTTTCACGATTTCTTTTCTAAACGAAGATGCCGAGGTAAAATTTCAGGTGCAACAAGGTATTCAAAATCTTCTTTTTTTCTAATTAGCACGACTTTTTTATCACTGGTAATTAATACTACATTAGGCCGGTAAGTAATGAATTGCATCCATTGAGTAACATTATAAGCACCAACCGGATTAATAATAATCATATCCCCCCTATTAAGATTTGGAAATCGAATAAAAGGACGTAAAATATCGATATTCATGCACAATGGTCCATAAATTACCGTATTTTCTAGAGCACCAAAAAATGGTTGAGCGGGAATAAAATTATGCTTATACCAATTTGCTGTATACAAAAGATTAACACCAGCATCAACAATCAATGCACGTGTGCCATCAGGAAGAACTTTATTTGCCTGAACTGATGTTATTAAATAACCTGCTTCATCAATTAAAGCTCTGCCGGTTTCTAAAATTAAATTAGGCTGATTTTTAAAAACAAACCGTGATTCATTAAATGCTTCACTAATTGCTTTAGCATATTGACTTATATCCGGAGAACTGATATTGCCCGGCAAGTATTCTTCGTATAAGGTGTTTGATGATGCAAATCCGCCGCCTAGATCGATAAAACTAACTTTAACACCTAACTCTTCTTCAATAGTTTCTGCCAAGCGAAGTAATTTTGATGCTGCTTGATAATAAGCTCGGGGTTCTAAAACAAAAGTTCCGATATGAGTATGTAATCCAATAAGCTGTAACTTTTTAGTTGTAGCAATTCGCTGAATTGTTCGATATGCTTCACCATTTTCGTAATTAAATCCAAAGCGAAGCCACGGGGGGTAAATACCGCTATCCATATTAATCCGAATTCCCACTTTGGGTTTAGTTTTTATCTCTGTAGCAATTTCCTCAAGTAAAAAAAGCTCGTCTGTATTATCAATGTTAATTGTGGCATCTTCACGAACTGCTATAGTTAACTCTGATTTTGATTTGGCCGGTCCATTAAAAATAATCCTCTTTCCCGGAACCCCTAAACTTCGTGCTCGTTCGTACTCCATTCCGCTAACAACTTCAGCCCAGGCACCTTCAGAATGAAAAATCGCACATATTGCTAAAAGATAATTAGTTTTATAGGACCATGCAAAAGTAACCTTAGGATAATGAAGAGAAAAAATTCGCACTGCTTCTCGAAATTTAGTACGAATCTGATGTTCAGAAAAAACAAATAGCGGTGAGCCGTATTCCTTTATGAGTTCTTTCACTGGAATACCATCAATGTTATCTTGATATCTGGGAACAGAAGCGGTAAATTTACCTCCTAAACCAGCAATTCTTCTTTCAATAAATGGTGCTTCGTATTTCTTTTTAGCCATAATGTTCTCCTTGTCTGTTAAATTGATAAATTGCGTAACTCACCTTTAGTGATAAGTTCTCCGATCTTATAAATATCAACAATTAAGTCTTCAGCATGTCGGATAAATACTGTCCCGATTTTATATTTACTACGAGATCGAACTTTCTCCCCTAAAGCTAAACGTACTAATATTTCAGCAAAATTCTGCCCCGCACCGGATGATACTCCAATCCACGCCGGTAATCGGGGATTTATTTCTAAAAGATAAAATTTATTTTGAACTGTTTTTCGAATCTCTAACTCCAATGGACCACGCCATGCTAATGCTTTCATTATTTTTCCTAAAAAACGTGTCAACTTTTGATCTTTAATAACAACACCGGCAAATCCTTTTCCTTTTTCGGTAATGACAATTTTCTTAACCGGCAATATCGCAACAATTCCACCTTGTCCATCCCCAATTGCACATACATTATATTCTTCACCAGCTATATATTCTTGCAGTAAAACTGGTGGCCCCCACTTCCAGCTAATGAGATTGATATACTTTGCAAGTTCATCAAAATTATTAGCAGTGTATGCCTCGTAAAATCGCCCTTTAACTACTACAGGAAACCTTAGATTATTTCTAATTTTATTTACCGCCAAAACGCTATAGACTTGCCAGGTCTTTGGAACGGGTATTTTAAATTTTTTTCCAAATTCCTCAAGTTGAGTTTTGTCACGCATTAAAAATTGCTCTTTAGTTGGCAGAAACATTTTAATACCGTAGGCTCGAAGTTCATCATTAATTGTAATATAAGGTAGCAATTCAGCATCTAATGTCGGAACTATAATATCAATTTTAGTTTTCTGTAAAATTTGCTTAATTCGGGCAAGAAGTGCTTCAGTTCCACTTGAGGGAAATGGAACCATATACACTTCGTCAACTAGACCTCGGCAATAAATTCCAGACTCGTAAGCGTCATAAACAAACCCAATAATTTTTCCAGAAAAATTTGCTCGGCGCAATAGCCGAGCAAATGGCACTCCAGGCTGAGGATTTTC
>JANXBB010000262.1 GCA_025061975.1 Caldifarciminota bacterium
TAGTTCGTTTGGCCTCCATAGAACTCCTTCATGACTTGTTTATACATTTTATAGTATTCGTCACCCATCTTATCAATGTTAAAGTGCTCAACTATTCTTTGTCGGCCTTTAGTACCCATTGTAATCCGCATCGCTTCATTATCAGCTAACATTTTAATTTTGTCAACAAAATCGTCAACATCATCAATTTTACATAAAAACCCAGTCTCACCATCAACAACAATCTCGGGAAGTGAAGAACAATTAGTTGTTACTACTGGTTTTCCACACGCCATTGCTTCAGCAACTGCATAACCAAAACCCTCAAGACGTGTTGGTAAAAGACAGATGTCACATAAATTATACCAATAGACTAGCTCCTGAACTGACAAAGTCCCTAAAGGAATCATTCGATCGTCGGAAAAAATTTTAGGCGCAGTCCGCATTCCGGTAGTGTAAAATAACAAAAATTTATTGCTTAGTTTTTCCATTATTTGGGGTAATAAGTCTACACCTTTTCTGATCGTTAAATTTCCGACAAACAATAATTTTATTTTATCTGGATAAGGATCCGTATCAATTTTTTGGGGTTGATAAATTAGGGTATCAATCCCGCAATAGATAGTTTGCACATTATTATTAATAGTCACTAATCTTTTAAGTTCCTGTTCCGTCGCTTTGCTTATTGTAATAATATAACTTGCTTTTGTTGCTGTTTTCTTTATATTCTTTAACAACTGTAGATAATATAATTTTTGCAAACCATGATAATATTTTGTTATAAACTCTTCAGAAATAATATGAAGCGCCGAAACAATCAAAGGTTTATTTTTCATGTAAAAAGCATAGCCGTATTCAATATTAGAATGAATTATATCATAACTCGGATCAATTTTTGTGACTAAAAATAACATGGTTGGGCAGATTGACCACAAACGATGGTAACTTTTCGAATAAGTTATATTATCTAACTTAGTTTGCGTTTCTTTAAGCAATTTAAAATATATATCGCCCCCGGACTTTCCTTCTAATATGCAATATAAAATCTTCATTGCCTAAGATATTTTTTAATTTTTGTTGAATATACAAAAAAATAAAGTATTTCTCCAATTGTTCCCCATATTCGCACCAAAATTGCACTAATTGCAGCTATGCTTGTAGGCAATATAAAAGACAAAAAATAGCTGAACACACCTTCTTTTACCCCTAGGCCCGCTGGAGTAATTATACTTAGAAAACCTACAACCCAAGAAAATGCGTGAAGTCCTGATATCAACATTAAATATTTAACCCCAATCGGATAAAATGATTTAATAAGAAAAAAAATACCTATCCCTTGAAAAATCCATGATAAAGTATAAAGTAATAAAAGCACTAAAATTTGCAAATAATTTGGAATAACATTTATTAATGGACGTTTAAGTAATTTAAGAAAATAATTAGTAATTTTGATAAAAAATTTTGGATAAATAATAACAAGAAAAACCGGAATTAATAACAAGTAGGATAATGAAATATGTCCTTTGATTTGGGAGACAGATGTTAATAAAAACAATATAATCCCACCCAATAAATATAGAATAGTCTCTAAAGTAATTGTAATTACACAATTTTCGGCTGATATCCCCTCTTTGTTAGCTAGATATACTTTACCAGCAATACCCCAAACTTTACCCGGAGCATATTTAGGAAGTGTCGCTAAAGCGTTAATTTGTAAAGCTTTAGTTAAACTAATATTTTCATTAAGCATTGCTAAATTTTTTTTCCAGGTATAGGCAACTAAAACTAATGTCGCAAACATAAAAAAATAAGATAAAACTAAATACTCCCAACAAAATTTTAGGTTTGCTACTTTTAAGCTCGCCCAATTAAAATAAAGGGAACGAAAAATAAAATAAAAACAAATTATAATTATTAAGACACTTAAACTTTTTTTTATTCGCCTCCAAACCATTCTTAAACCTTTTGAGCAAGAATAAAAATGCTTCGGTGTAAAGCACCGCGAGTTCGACTGAAGCGGGTTGATTCGATAAATAATTTTGCGAATGGATAAAACAACCAATAAAACAAGTTGTTATAAAACCACCCAATTGTACTCAAAATGATTCCTTTTCCACCAATCTCCCAAGCATTTAAATATTTACTAAAAACGATTTTGAAACCAGCATCCATTAGCAACAATTTAACTCTATTTTCGGTTGTAATAAACGAATGGGTATAATCGCTATCATAAAAAAATGTCGGTGAATGCAAATAATCCGGTGCAATAATACAAATATATCCCTTAGGTTTTAAAACTCTTCTAGTTTCAAGAACTAACTCCAATGCTTTTTCGTGTGATGTGGTGTGCTCTAAAATATGTGAAAGATGCACATAATCAAATTGATTATCGGAACAAGGAATCGGGGGAACCAATGTTTTAATTACTTTCGCACCAAGAAGAAGAAGTTTTTGACAATATTGATCGTTTATTTCTATTGCAGTATAATTAAAATCGTTTCCTAAACATCGTTTTGCAAACTCACCATTGCCGGCACCTACATCAAGAATCTGAAAACCATCTTTTAAATAAGGCTTAACCGCTAGGAAAATATTATCGGTTACTTTCTCAACTATTTTTTGGCCCAGCGGTGTCCTAGGGACTTTACTTTTAAAATCATAAAAAGCCATGAATATGATCTAAATTTTAATAACAAAGTTTAAACGACCTTTCGGTATTTATTAATGTTAAGCTGATATTAACTTTGACTGCATTAGCTTTGATTTTATTCGGGCAGCGGTATTTTTGTGAAGAAGATGCCGTTTTACTGCTTTATCGATCGCCGACTGAACAATCGGTAATCTTTTTTTGTATTCTTCTGGATCTGTAATCTTTTTAATTTCTTTTAATAATTTCACCATTAACCCT
>JANXBB010000009.1 GCA_025061975.1 Caldifarciminota bacterium
CCGCAATGCGATTATTGATTATTACCGAAATTACGGGCTTAAGTGGGTAATTTTAGCCGGTGATAATAATTATCTACCTGCACGTCGCGCACGAGCGGTAGTTAATACCTCACCACCAACCACGGGAAATATTCCCTGTGATTTATACTATGCTGATCTTCAATGGTCATGGGATGGTAATCAAAACAATATTTTTGGTGAAGCTGGTTCAGATACTGTGGACTTTTTTGCTGATGTTTATTTGGGGCGATTTTCCGTTGAGACTGCAACCGAGATCAGTAATATTTTAAATAAGCTTAATATTTACGAGAAAAATCCCGATACATTGTATCTTAAACGTATCTTGCTTCCCGCAGCATATCTCTGGGATAATTATAATCATATGCTGTCGCAGGACTCAATTACTAATTTTCTGCCGTCAAGTTGGCTTTATCGCAAGATTAATTTAGGGCAGAATGATGGGCTTAGGTATTTAGTTCGTGATTCAATTAATAATGGATTTGGACTTGCGCATCTTGTCGGCCATGGTGATGATGTTGGAGTTTATATTTATAATAGTCCGCAGTATCATGCTAATGATCCTCAGACTCAGACTAACTCTAATAAGCTTGTAATTGTAAACTCTATTGCTTGTTATCCGGGAAATTTTGAGTATAGTGATTGTTTAGCAGAGCGGATGCATAACGCTCAAAACTGTGCAGTAGCTGTGATGATGAATTCGCGTTATGGTTGGGGGACACCACCAGTTATTGGTCCTTCAGAACTTCTTGACATTTCATTTTATCGGCGGTTTTTTACTGATGACTCAGTAATTTTAGGTCCGGCATTTAGCACATCTAAGGATGCGTACCGCTATTTAGCCGAAACTCAACAGGTTTGGCGTTGGTGTGTTTTTGAGTTAAATCTTTTTGGTAGTCCGCTAATGCCTATTTGGAAAGATACGCCGCGCACTGTTAGTCTTAGTTATCCTGATACCATAAGAACCGGCCCACAAACTCTTACAATTACAGTTCAGAGTAACGGCGTGCCCCAAGCTAATGTTTTAGTTGCTATCTATAAGCCGAATGAAGTTTATGCCCGAGCCCGGACAAATAGTTCAGGAATTGCTAATATTTATATTAATCCTCAGACAACCGGCACAATTTATATAACAGCATCAGCCGGTAATATTTTGCCAAAAGAAGAAAGCACACAAGTCTTTCCTGGCACTTCAGCCCCTTATTTAACATTAAGACGTGTCTCAATTAACCGGTTAAATCTTAATCAGAATAATAGTTTTAATGTTGTAATCACTAATACCGGAAATGCTGCGGCAAGTAATGTTTTAGGTGTTTTAAGGACGACAAGCAGCTATATAACAATAGTTGACTCAACAAGTAGCTATGGCACAATTAATCCTTCGGATTCCAGTTTTGGTGATAGTTATACTGTTTTTGTCTTAAGTCAAACACCCCAAGGAAGTGTGATTCCGTTTAATCTCTTGTTAAATTCAGCTCAAGGAAGTTGGCAGATCAGTTTTAACTTAATTGCCGGAACACCTCAGCAACCAGGAATGATTTATGCAGAACATGATACCGGTTATTGTCTTTTAGGAGTGACTGCACAAGGCAGTATTGGTTATACTGAACCGAACGCTAAGATCGGTCAAGGTTTTCGCTATCCGAAAACTCAAGCAAGTGTGCTTTACTATGCTTCAATGCTTCTTGGTAATTCAGCAAGTTATGTTGTGGACCGATTTTACGGGCAACCGGCAAGTTCGGTAAATAGCGATTGGCGCGTCCAAGAGAGTTTACGGTTTGTTGTGCCGCCTTTATATGGTGATGAAATGCTTTTAGGATCATATACTGATGCTGGACACACTCAAGCACGTGGCATAAAAGCTATTCAACGCAGCTTTATGAGTAGTAATCCATTATATGACGATTTTGTTATCTTAGAGTTTATCTACGAAAATACCTCAAATACTTCAATTACCGGACTTTATAGCGGAATCATTGCTGATTTTGATATTGTAGCAAGTCAGGCAACATCCGATATTGCGCGTAGTGATATCACACGAAGACTGGTTTATATGCGCCAGGCAACAACTCCGAATCCTACAGTAGGCGTGAAGTTACTTTATCCTTCAAGTTATGCAAATCTTACCGCTATTGATCATGATCGCTATGTTTATCCAGATAGTGCCATGACAGAAAGTATGAAGTATCGGATCTTAAACGGGCAGATAAGTTTAGCCCAGTCTAATCGAACTTATGACTGGTCAGTTGCAGTTTCAACCGGTCCATTTAACCTTCTACCCGGTGAACGTTATCGAGTAGCTTATGCTTTTGTTGGCGGCAGTAGCGAGGCTAATTTATTTGCAAATGCCGATTCAGCACAAGCTTATTATATGCGAGTTGCAGGAATTAGTGAAAATGATGATCCCAAGGACCGTCCCAGGACACCATTGTTTTGGCACTCACGAATTGTGAGAAGTTCCGAGCTTGAGATTTTCTACGAGCACTTGACAAGTAGAAAATTACAGATACACTTATACAACATTATGGGACAATATGTCGCCAAGTTATTTAGTGGCGAACTTAATAATAATCTTGGTCAAATAAAATTAAAACTTCCTGAAATAAGCGAAGGGGTATACTTTATAAAAATCATTACTGACAAGAAAACTTATACTGAGAAACTGCTTTTTGTCCGTTAATGACAAAAATTTTTTTAGTACTTTTGAGTTTAATAGCGATCCTTCAAGCACAAGTTCCGAAGATTCTTCGGGTGTATGATAAACCTAATGATAGTGGAAAAGCTATTATTATTGAGTGGCGAGATGAACCAGACAGCACAAGAAGCATTGTGGGATACGAAATTTATCGGCGTGCAGCAGATGAAGACAGTTTTTATAATATTGGCTTTGCATTACCGCTTAGTACTTCTTACGAAGATGCGAGCACCACAGATAATAAAGACTATTATTATTATGTAAAAGCAGTATATCGCGATACAAGTTTTGTAAGTGATCTTTCCTTGCCGGTTCGGTCTTATGCCCAATGGTTTCATAAAAGGCGTCTAAATGTTTTAGTCTTTGCAATAATTATCTGCGGATTGGTTATCTGGTATACTGAACGCGCAAAAAAAGGGGAAAAACTTTATGTCCGACGTATCTCTGGGCTTGATGCAATTGATGATGCTGTAGGCCGAGCAACAGAAATGGGGCGGCCGATACTTTTTAGTTTTGGTTTAGGAGTGATTACTGATGTTGTGACAATCGCAGCACTTTCAATTCTGCGTAAGATTGCACGTAAATCTGCTGAATATCAGACCAAGCTTATTGTGCCGAATTACGATCCGATTGTTATGGCAGCAGCGCAAGAAACGGTCAAGCAAGCATATCTTGAAGCTGGTCGACCGGATTTATATAACGAAAACAACTTGCCCTTTTTGACTTCGGATCAGTTTGGTTATGCTGCTGGCGTAGATGGAATTATGCTTCGGGAACGACCTGGTGCTGTATTTTGGCAAGGATACTTTTTTGCTGAATCACTAATTTTAGCTGAAACCGGGCATTCAATTGGTGCAATTCAGATTGCTGGCACAACCGCAATTACTCAGTTGCCGTTTTTTATTGCTGCGTGTGATTATACTTTAATCGGCGAAGAGATGTATGCCGCATCATGCTACTTAAATCCTGAACCCCAGATGCTTGGTAGTCTTAAAGGCGAAGATACCGCAAAGATGATCATTACAATATTGTTTATAGTGCTTGTGCTTTTTGCGACTTTAACTAAATTAATTCCGAGCCTTAATAATCTATATTTGAAAATCTTTGATTGGTTTACAGCACAATGAGAAATCAGTTGCCACTTATTATTGTTTTTGCTACCGGGCTATTAGTGATTGTGACTTTCTTTATTCCTCATGAACCGTTTGGAAGTCTTGAGCAACGATTTTTAGTCTGGTATTCAATTGTCGCCGGTTTTACAATGCTTTTAGGTCTTGATAGTTTAGTACGCTATCATTTAATTAAGATTCGTGACCGCCGATCGGGTTGGGGATATAGTTTAGTCTTACTTTCAGGACTCTTTGTGACATTGATATTAGGTTTTTATTCTTGGGCACGCTATCAGAGTCCGTTTAAACTCGGGTCACCATTTATGTATCTTTACAGTTATGTGATTATTCCGTTGCAGGCAACAATGTTTGCCCTTTTAGCATTCTTTATTGCATCTGCTGCTTATCGGGCATTTCGCGCGCGAACTACTGCAGCAACTTTGCTTCTTGTATCCGCAGTGCTTGTAATGCTTGGTCGTGTGCCACTTGGTGGTTGGTTGTGGCAAAAGATTGTAAGCCTTATTGATTTACTACCGGGCACAAATCTTAGTGGACTTAAAGGTCTTGAAGTGTTTGCCCGAATTAGTGATTGGATTATGGACGTTCCGCAAACCGCGGCAAAACGCGGTATTTATATCGGAATTGTTTTAGGTGGAATTGCAATGTCATTACGAATTATTTTGGGTATTGAACGGTCATATACTTCAGGGAGTTAAGCAATGAATTTCTGGCAACGACTTGGAGCATTAGATCGACGAATAATTTATACTGTTGTTGGGCTTGCAGTAGCGCTTCCGTTGCTTCTAAAAATTATTATGCCGATCCGAGTTTCTGAACCAGTGCTTAATGCTTATAAGACAATTGATGAACTTCCGGCCGGTTCGGTGGTGATGATTTCTATTGATTACGATGCTGCATCAGAACCTGAACTTCAACCTATGCTCATTGCAGTTTTGCGCCATTGTTTTAAGAAAGACTTAAAAGTTATTTTGACCGGACATTGGGCATTAGGACTTCCTTTAGGTGAGATGGCATTAAATAAAGTTGCTGCGGAGTATAATAAAAAATACGGTGTTGATTATGTAAATTTAGGATATCGCCCTGGTTATTCGGCATTAATGGTAGGTATTGGGCGAGAGATTAGGGACTTTTTTGCTACTGACTATCGTGGTGTTCCTCTTGATAGTTTTCCATTTATGAGGACAGTCCATAATTATAATCAGATTGCAGTTTTGGTAGGGTTTGAGGCCGGTGCCACCGGTGACGCCTGGGTACAATTTGCCGGAGCGCGGTTCGGCCAAAAGATCATTCTAGGCGCCACCGGTGTTGTTGCACCGGATTTATATCCTTATCTTCAAGCGCGCCAGATTTGTGGACTTATCTCAGGGCTTCAAGGTGCTGCGGAATATGAAACCTTGGTTAAAAGTATTGGCACTGCAACCTTAGGTATGCCGACACAATCAATTCTTCATGGTTTAATTATCCTTTTCATTATTATTGGCAATATCAGTTATTTTATTACGCGCCGGAGGAAAAAGTGATTGTTAATATTATTGGCACCTGGATTGCTGCAGGACTTACAATTGCCATACTTTCATTTTTATACAAAGATAATCCGTTATACAAATTTGCCGAACATTTATATGTTGGGGTCTCAGCAGGTTTTGGAGTAATTTATGTCTGGGCTTTTGACTTAAAACCGATGCTTATTGACCGATTCATAGAAAATCAAGGAGTTGAACGCTGGATTCTTTTAGTACCGGCAGTATTAGGATTATTGATGCTTAGCCGATGGTTTGGCAAGATTGGATATCTTTCACGACTGCCTTTAGCATTTACTGTAGGAATTGGTGCCGGACTCGGAATTACTGCAAGCATTCAAGGATTTCTTTTGCCCCAGATTCAAGCAACTTTACTTCCTTTAACAACAATTAATAATATAATCTTAGTAGTAGGGGTTATTACAACAATTCTTTATTTCTATTTTTCCCGTGACTTTAAAGGACCTTTTAAGTATTTATTAGAACTGGGAATTATCTTTATTATGGTTTCGTTTGGAGCTTCATTTGGTTATACAGTGATGGCACGAATTTCGTTACTTATCGGACGAATTTTCTTTTTACTTTCTGATTGGCTACGGATTATTTAAGGTCTATGGGAATATATTATAAATCACCACTGGGAATCCTTAAAATTGATACCAATCAGACAAAGATTAAACGGATTTCAATAGTTAAAAAGATTTTAATTCCCGTAGAAAAAAATCACCAGATTAAGGCATTATTAGACAGCTATTTTAAAGGCCGAAAAGTAAACTTTAAACTCGCCATTGATTTATCGGGACTCAGTAGTTTTCAAAAAAAAGTTTTACTTGCTGTACGAAAGATTCCTTACGGCAAAACAATTAGCTATAAAGAACTTGCAATACGAATTAAAAATCCTAAGGCAGTACGTGCTGTTGGCCAAGCATTAAAGAAAAACCCTTTGCCAATTATTATTCCGTGCCATCGAGTACTCCGTGCCGACAAAAGCTTAGGAGGTTTTAATTTGGGGCTTAAAGCTAAAAAATATTTAC
>JANXBB010000155.1 GCA_025061975.1 Caldifarciminota bacterium
ATTTATCCTTGAGGACGACGAGCGACATGAATTTTGGAGTATGAATGAGGGGATAATTAAAAAATTAATACAAAAATATATTGTGATTGCGGGGCACGAATATTTATTAAAAAAAGAATGGGTGCTCCAATATCACGTGCCATTTTTACAAGGAAATGTTTGGGGTGATTATGTACGAGACACAATAAATTTATTAGGTCAACTTTTCTTTTTTGAGTACATTGTTATACGTAAAATTGTTGGGATCGAAGATATAACTACCCCAGCTGGTAGTTTCATTGAGGCTTATAAATTAGATTTTTTCGAAAAATTTACCTTGAATGACGAAACTGAGATTTACCAGGGAACAGAATGGTTTGCGCCTAATGTTGGTCTAGTTAAAAAAATTATTAACGGTGAAGAAGAGGTTTTAATTGAGTATAAAATAACTAACAAATGATAACCACTCAGTTAATTACCTGCGGCATTTTTATTTTCGCTTATGCAATAATTGTTTTTTTTCATCGTCTTCGGACATGGGCAGTATGGGGAAGTGTTTTTTTATATTTAGTTTTAAATGTTTTTGAACCCAAAGACATTATTCTATATATTGATTGGAATATCTTAGGAGTATTATTAGGGACAAGTATTGTTGCGGAACTGTTTATTTACTCAAAAATTCCTGCTTATATAGCCGAACGACTTGTTGATCGAACTCGCAGTTTACTTTCTGCCTTACTTGTTTTATCATCTTTTACTGGATTGCTTTCAGCCTTTATAGAAAATGTTTCGACGACTTTGATAATGGCACCAATTGCATTTGAAATTGCCGCAAAGCAAAAAACGTCACCGGTGCCATTTATTATGGGAATTTGCTTATCAGCAAATCTTCAAGGGACTGCGACGTTAGTTGGTGACCCTCCAAGCATGATTTTGGCTGCACACACTAATATGAGTTTCAATGATTTTTTTGTTTTTAACAGCAAACCAGGTTTATTTTTTGCTGTTCAAATTGGAGCTTTAGCATCTTTGGGAATTTTATATCTTCTATATCGAAAAACGAATAAACCATTTATTCCTATTGTACCAGAAAAAGTAATTAGTTGGATTCCAGGAATTATTTTGTTGCTTTTAATATTTTCTTTAGTTTTTGTATCATTTTTTAGAAATAGGATAGGGAATATTGCTGGGGTGATCTGTTTATTGTATGCACTTGTAGCAGTTTTGTACGCGCAGATTTCGAAAAAATTTAATGATGGTAGGTATAAAATAATTAAAACAGCCGATTTTGGTACGGTGTTTTTTTTGGCGGGCATTTTTTGCTTAGTTGGGGCTTTAAGGAAAACAGGAATTATTCACTTATTAGCTGATAAATTAGGGCTTTTACTTCAAGGCAATCTTTTAGGCGTTTATGCACTTCTTACTTTAAGTTCAATGATTATTTCTGGTTTTGTTGATAATATTCCATATTTTGCAGCAGTTGTGGGAGTTATTAGTAATTTAGCAGAAACTTTCGCATATCCAAAATACTTGCTTCTTTTCGGTACAATTATTGCTACTACTGTAGGAGGTAATATTACTCCAATAGGGGCATCTGCTAACATAGTAGGAACCGGCTTATTGAGAAAAAGAGGATATAAATTGACTTTTTGGGATTTCATGAAAATTGGTTTGCCATTTAGTTTGGTTGCTACTCTAGCAGCTTCACTTTTCTTATGGATTTTTTGGCATTAATTGAATTATTAAACCTTTCATTAAAATATTAGTCTAATTAAATATGACGATATTAGTTTTACTTTCTATAGCAGTATATGAACTTACCCTCCATCAATGCATCAATCTTGCAAAAGAAAGTAACCTTGAGTTACAAGAAGCCAAGGTTAATATTGAAGTTGCTAATATTCGACTTAAAGAAACATACAGCAGATATTCTCCATCGTTAGATATTTCAGGAGGATATAGAATCTCCGAAGACGAGAATTGTCAATACTCGTGGGGAATTTCGGGTCAATATGTGATTTTCCAAGGGGGGATGAGGGTTTGGAATTCAAAAATTTTAAAATTACAATTGGAAGACGCACAAGAGTTGTACCGGCAAATAGAGAATCAAATTGTTTTTCAAGTTAGACAAAGTTTTTACAAAATTATAAAATTACAAAATGAAGAAAAACTTCTAAGTGATATTTTAAATCGCCGTCGAGAGAATTTAGTTTTAATCGAGTTAAATTATAAAAGCGGTCGGGAGTCTGCTCCCAATTATGAATTAGCTAAAATAAATCTTAAACAAGTTGAATACGAAATCCAAAAACTAAAGGCAGATCTTGAGTCAGCAAAATACACATTAGCGACTCTTTTAAATATAGATAACACAAATTTTGTTTTAAAATATGAACCTCTAAAAGAAGAAATTCCAAATTTAGATAGCATAATTTCGGTTGCTTTAAAGAGACATCCAGAACTACTCCGTGAAAATATTGCCGAAGAAATATATCAAATTCAATTAAAAATGAAATATGCTAATTATTTTCCCTCGTTCAACGTTAATGCATCATATGGTAAAAGTGGGCAAACGTTGCTTTCAACAAAAGGAGCATGGACTGCTGGAATTTCGCTAGGACTGACTTTGTTTGATGGGTTAAGTCGAGAAAATCAGATTGCTGAAGCAAAATTGATGTTAAAAACTCAGAGTTATAAAAAAGAACGTGTTAAAGTTAAT
>JANXBB010000161.1 GCA_025061975.1 Caldifarciminota bacterium
TCAATCTGTTTTAGTTCTTCTTCAGCTTGTCGTGCAGCTTGATCCATTTCTTCAAATGATAAAATCTGCGCCATAATACCTCCTTAATTGCTTAATAAATAATTATTTTTAATGTTAAAGTGTACTTTAAACGCCGCGTAAAATCAAGCAATTTTTTATAAACTAGTTAAGATTAAAATACAACTCATATTGCTTTTGATTGCCTCATCAATAGAAAAAAGAATCTAATCTATTGAAACTAAGAATTAAAGGTATTGATAAACTGTAAACTATTAGAACTATGATTTGTTATAGAATTGTTATTCAGCTGATTTTAAATTGTACTTAAAGTCTTATTGCGGCTTTAATAAACCGATTGAAAAGGGTGTTATATCAAACCTGAATAAAAAACTCTTGACATAAAAAGTTTTTTATGTATAATATATATGTTATAACCCAATCACCTCCTTTTCGTCCTCCCCTTTTGGGGAGGATTTTTTTATTTCTTACTATGTGATTTGTTGTAGATTCGAGCTAGCAATTTTTCCTGAGCAAATTTTAAAGCATCTTGGGGAGATAATTTCCCTAATGCAGCATTTTCTAAAGCATCCTCGATAAAAATTTTTCTCCCCTCAAACCATGCTTCACCTTTGGGTTCAAAAACTGCGTAAGCCATTTGATAATAGGCGTCTTTAAGACCCGGAGTTTTCCTAAAGTGCTCTTGCATACGGCTATCTTCTAATGCAGATTTCTGAATTGGTACATAATAAGTATTTAAAGACCAACGGATCTGTTGATCTTTTGCAGTAAACCATTTAATAAATTTCCAAGCGGCAATTTTTTCTTTAGGGGTCGATTTTTTAAACATCCCAATATTGGTTCCATAAATAATTGCTGCCGGTTTATTATTATAAGGAAGTGGTGCCATTCCTACTTTAAAAGTTTCGTTTTCAAGCATTACTGCACGACGTGCGCAACTTAACGGCACGCAAAAAACTCGCTTTGCTAAAAAATCGTCAAGAGCTTCAGAAACTGCAGTTTGGCCCTGGACACTGTCTTTATAAATCAAATCTACTTGAAACTCTAGACTTTTAATTGCTGGTTCAGAATAGAAAAGTGGCATAAAATGTTCTTCATCAAATAGTCTCCCACCTTCTTGATAAATCATTGATGCAACTACCCAAATATCGGTACCACCAATTGTTGGAATAATCCTTCCTTGATAACGTTCTTTTACCTTACGCATTAGCACTAAAAACTCATTCCAAGTACGGGGAAATTCTTTATAGCCTAAAGTTTCTAAAATCGCGACATTATAGTAATAGACTGGCACACTTTTATTAAACGGTAAAGTAACAACCCGGCCATTCCAACTATTATTATCAATTAACACTTGCCAAATGTCTGCTATTTCTTCTTTGGTTAATCCGTCGGCTGAAAAGATAAAAGAATCGAGAGGAGTTAAATGATCATGAAGCAAAAGTTGTGTAGTCCAGTTTTCATACATCTGTGCAATTGTTGGAGGTTTACCAATTGCACAAGCACTCATTAATTTTTGTGCTAAAACATTATAATCTGCCATGCCCACAAGTTTAATTCTTATATCTTTGTGAGTAGAACAGAATTCAGCAACCATTGCTTGCAATGTGCGTTCAACTTGCCCTCCCATTGCATGCCAAAAAGTAATTTCGGTAACCTCATGCTTTTTTGAGCAATTAAGAAAAATTATCAAAAACAATGTAAATAAAGCTCCTAATTTCTTCATACAAAATATTTTATAAAAATCATATAACCCTGTCAAATTACTTGATTTACTTGATAAGTTAACCTATGATTAAAATATCTATGTCTAAAGAGATTTTACCGCCATTTAAACGGTTTGCTTTCTACTACGACGAGTTTATGTTGCGCGTAGTTAATTATCGCGATTGGGTTAGATATGTCGTAAAAATTTTCGAATACTATAAACTTGACGTGCAACGGATTTTAGACTTAGCTTGTGGTAGTGGGATACCATCGATTCTTTTAGCCGAAAACGGCTATGAAATAATCGGAATAGATTCGTCTCAAGAGATGCTTGCTGTTTTTGCCTCGAAAATCATAAACCGTAATCTAAAAATTACCCTTAAACATGCAGATATGAGAGACTTCACCTTAGACAAAAAAGTTGACGCTTGCGTCTCATTTTACGACAGCATAAATTATTTGTTAACCTATGAAGACCTGTGTCGATGTTTTAACTCAGTAGCGCAAGCTTTAAAATCAGGAGGAATTTTTACTTTTGATATGAATACTGTTTTTTGTTTAGAACATTTCTGGGATAATAAAAAATCACCCCGAGTCTCTCAAGAATTATACACAATTTGGGAAAATACTTATGATCCCATAAAGCGCATTTCAACACTTCATCTAACAGTTAAAACTAAAACCGGCGAAGTGTTTTCTGAAATTCATCAAGAACGTGGTTATTACCCGTACGAAATATCTAATGCTTTAACGAATGCCGGATTTAATAAAATTGATTTCTATGAACATGGTACATTTGAACCAATTAGTGAAGTAACTTTGCGAATGATGGTTGTTGCTCAAAAACCTTAATAGACAATAAATTTTCTAAGTTTTTTTGATTCTTGAATAAAATAAATCCCTGATGACAAAGGAGTATTTGTAATATTTAATTTTCTTCCCAAGTGGTCATATACTGAACAATTCTTAAGAAAAAGTTTTTTATTTTTGCACATAAAAGTATTTTCTTGCTTAGCCATAGAAATTTTTCCTTGTTCGTTTATCGCAGCTATTGTGCTATCGATTAAAGTAATATCGTCAACAAGCAACAATGCATTTGGTGCGGCCAAAACATTAATAGAAATAAGCTGTGCACTATCCGGGGAATTGAGCATTCTTCGAATTAACGACCAATTTTGAGTTCGATAAATTGGAACCACTACCGGCATGCCTAAAGTTTCTAAACTAATAGTGTGCCAGGTAAATACAAAACTTCCAGCAATTGGGCTATTAGTTTTGACATATCCGTGAAATACATAACTACGCATTCCATTCACTAAAGAGTATGTAGTAGCAAACCCCAAAGTTTCTAAATTAATACTATGTAAACGAAGCGCATAGAGCCCCGAATGCGCATCAGTACTACGAGTTGCAGTCAAAGGATTAGTAAGTCCTGAAGTCAACCACCCAAAAGGCATTAAGATCCCTAAGGTATCAAGCCAAAATTCAAAACTCGAATTTATAACAAGATTTTGACCAATTAGTGGGGTTATTGCAAAAATCACAAAAAGAACCAAGACTAACTTATGCTTCATGAAATCTTCAGTTCTTCTTTTCCTACCCTAAAAGCTTTTAAGTTAATTTCATGATATTTAGGGCGTACATATTTTTTTATTGCTTCCTCATATAACTCATCAGGAAAACCTAAAAATCGTGACAGCACACCAAGCATTACAATATTTTGAGCTCGTGCTTCCCCTAAATCTTGAGCGGTCTTAAACGCCTCAACAAGATAAAGGTATCGAGTACGTCGTTTGAGACGCTCAATGATATCTTTCGGATATTCACGTTCGCCGGTAAGCACTGACATAGGGTAAATTTCTAAAGGATCGACTAAAGCTTTTCCTTTGGGGCTTAAATAATGGATATACCTTAAAGCTTCAAGTTTTTCTAAGGCAACAATAAAATGAGCTTCGGTTTCAGGAATTAAAGGCGAATAAACTACTGGTCCAAATCGCAGTTGACTTACCACACTCCCCCCACGCTGTGCCATACCGTGAACTTCGCTCTTTTTTATATCAAATCCAGCATTCATTGCGACTTCGCCTAGAATGTCGGTAAAAAGCAAAATTCCTTGTCCACCAACTCCACATACTAAAATATTAGTAACTTTGTTTCTCATAATTGCTCCTGTTTAACTTTCTGTTTTGACAATAGCTTCGGATGGACAGAGTTTTAAACACATTTCGCAACCCACACAAAGACTTGTATTTATAACCGCATGACCTTCACTAAAAGTGATTGCCGGACAACCGATTCGCAGACACATTTTACATCCGGTACATTTATCTAAGATTATCTGGAGTGGAGGTTTTCTTCCCCCAAGCAAAGCACATGCTCGGCGTGAAACTAAAACTACAAGTTCATCTTTTTTAAGAAGTTCTGAAAATAAAGCACGGTTTTCTTTGATTTCATAAGGATCAATTACATAAATTTCTTTAATTCCGCAGGCTCGAGCTATATCTTCCGGACGAATTGCTGTTGTTTCTTCGCCCATTAATGTCCGGCCGGTTCCCGGATGTTCTTGATGTCCGGTCATACCGGTAGTTCGGTTATCTAAAATAATTAAAATCTGTTTACTTTTATTATATACGGCGTTTATAAGACCTGTGACGCCCATATGGAAGAAAGTGGAATCACCAATTACTGAAACAACTTTCTTTTCTCCTTTTAATGCTTTATCGATTCCATGAGCTAAGGTAATCGATGCTCCCATGCAAACGCAGGAATCCATTGCATTATGCGGAGGATAAGTGCCTAAAGTATAACATCCGATATCGCCGGATATTACTAGGTCTTTTCTTTGCAAGAGATAAAAAAGTCCGGAGTGTGGACAACCGGGACAAAGTGCTGGAGGTCGTGGTGGAAGGTCTTTTTCTGGCTCAAAATTAATTTTCCGTCTACGAAAAGCATTTCGAACGATTCTGGGGTTGAGTTCGTCAACTAATGGTAAAGCTGTTTTGCCAATTACTTTTATTCCGCACGATCGGGCTAAAAGTTCTAGAAAAGGATCGGTTTCTTCAATAACATAAATTTTATTTTTATTCTGAGCAAATTCTCGTACAAGTTGTTCAGGAAATGGATAGACCATACCTAATTTAAGAAATGAAGCATTGGGGAAAACTTCACGAGCATATTGATAAGCAACTCCATCAGCGATTATTCCTAAGCTTTTTTTCCCGGGAATTATTTTATTAATCGGTGTCGTATTAGAATATTCCTTAAGACGTCTTAGACGTTCTTCTAACGAATAGTGACGCCCTTTTGCAAATTGTGGCAAAAGATTAGTTTTGGTAATATCCTTGATATAAGTTCCTTTCCTTATATCCCTCCGGTCCCCTAAATTCACAATTGTTTTAGAGTGAGCAATCCGAGTTGTAATTCGCAAAATTACCGGAATATCAAACTCCTCGGAAATTTCAAAGGCTAGCTTGGTATACTCTTTTGCTTCTTCGGAATCCGCAGGGCATAAAACCGGCACTTTTGCTGAAAGCCCATAGAACCGATTATCTTGCTCATTTTGGGAAGAATGGAGCCCGGGATCATCAGCACTAACAATTACCATACCAGCGCGCACCCCGATATACGCTGACGAAAAAAGAGCATCAGCTGCCACATTAAGGCCTACATGCTTCATAGCACATAAGGAGCGTACACCAGAAAGGGCGGCTCCCAAAGCAACTTCTAAAGCTACTTTCTCGTTAGTTGACCATTCGGAGTAAACATCCGGATATTTTACTAGGTTTTCTAAGATTTGGGTTGATGGGGTACCCGGGTAAGCTGCGGCGACTTTAACGCCGGCTTCCCAAGCTCCCCGTGCAATTGCTTCGTCACCAGAAAGTAATGCTTTAGACATTTTTGCTCCTTTTATCTATAAATCTTCGGTTTTTCTTTTCCTAAAAATACAGAAAAAACTCCGCCGGCTAAAGCACGCATTTCTTCTTCTCCAGGAAAAACTAAAATTCTTTTGTTAAGACACAAAATCCAATTTTTTATACTTTTTATAAGTTCTTTTTCATATGCTAATCCCCCGCTTATAATAACAGC
>JANXBB010000164.1 GCA_025061975.1 Caldifarciminota bacterium
TCATTCCATATTTTTCAAATGGATAACTGCCGAAACGACTTACAAAAAATTCCAACATGTCTAAGACGTTCTGAAAAGCTTGATGAGATCGGGCTGAATCAACGCGCCAGATATAATATTTTATCTCTAATGATTCAGTGGGATTTATGCGGTACCAATGTGAATAAGTAGCATAAACTGAACTGGTAAATGTCATTAGATAAGTTGCTATCGGATAAGAATGGCGCCAATAGTATGTTTTCCATGCTCCAGTAGTTCTTACACTATCTAAAAGTCCATTCGAACATACAACAAACGAATCAGGCACCGATACATAAATCTCGCAACCCTCTTCTGCTTTATCCCAGTTTTCGTCAAAGCACGGAAACCAATAGCGCGAATCTGAGGGCTCGGTTGTTGTATACATAATTGCCGGATAACTTCCGCGGGGATAATAATAAACCCCACGATTACTAACTCCAGGAGCTCTTTGATAGTAAATATCCAAAATACAAGTCTCTCCTAAATTAAAAACTCGGTCTAAAGTAATTTTTAGTCGCCCGTTATTTGTTATAAATGATAAGTTGTTTCCGGCACGTTTTACCGAATCGCATATTAAGTTTACAAAGTGTAGATTAAAAGTATCAAAATTATTCTCCCGGACTATAAATTTTATCTGCGCTTGAGCATCATAACCTCCGGAAGTCATGGGCAAGCGGAGTTTAAGTTTGTAATGTCGGACATCAAAACTATGCGTCGATTCCGCTTTAGCGCTCTGGTGAGTGTTCGTTAAATATTTACCGTCAAGAAATAAAAAGTCGTTAAACTTATCAGGTATATAACAATAACTAAAAGTGACACTGAGAATAAAAAAAATAATTAAGTTACGCATTATCTACTCCTTAGATAAATAGATGCGTTATTGCTCCCTTTTGGACAAAATTTCTTCAGCGATCTGTATTGCATTAAGTGCTGCTCCTTTGCGTAAATTGTCGGTAGCGACCAAACAGGTAATTCCAGCCTTAGTGCTATAATCCTTTCTTATCCGACCCACAAAGACTTCATTGCGACCTTCAACTATTATCGGCATTGGATATTCGTTGTTATTTAAAACCAAAATACCCGGAGCATTCTTTAACACCCTAACCACATCGGCCGGTTCAACCGGGCTTGCAAATTCAGCAGTTAACACTGCACAATGACCAACACGCACTGGCACTCTAATACAAGTTGCGCTGATTGGTAAATCGTCAAGTTCTAATATTTTTCTGGTCTCAAGAATTAATTTCTGCTCTTCTTCAGTATATCCATCACTGCGGAATTTACCAATCTGAGGAATAATATTACCAGCAATCGGTGCCGAAAGAACTGACGCAGAATCTTTGGGAATTTCTCCGTGGTAAGCTAATACCTCAGTTTCGTAGATAAACTGATCTAATGCATCACGACCAGCACCGCTGACTGATTGTAATGTCACAACACTAACTCGTTTAAGGGTAAATTCTTGATGCAGTGGAGCTAAAACCATTACTACTGGTATTGTTGTGCAGTTAGGACTGGCAATAAGGTTTTTGTGTTCTAAAGCACGATTAAGATTTACTTCGGGCACAACTAACGGCACATCGTCTTTTAACCTAAAAACACTGGATTTATCAATAACTAATGCTGTCTTTTGTAAGATTGGCACCCATTGTTCAGCAATTTCATTACTTGCAGCACAAAATACTAACTCTAAATCTTTAACCGCATCCTCACTTAAGCTCTGAATTTCGTATTCTTGATCTCTAAAAAGGTATTTTTCGCCTAAATGCTTCTCAGAGGCAAACAGTCGTAACTCTGTTACCGGAAAGTTCCGCTCGTTTAAGAGTTCAAGAAGTTTTTCACCAACAAGTCCCGTAGCTCCAATTATTCCAACTTTCATAATAAATAATAATATTAGCAAAACCTTCGTTTGTCAATCTGATATTGACTTTTAATTAGAAAAAAATTATCATACCCCTATGAAGCTGCTTTTATTTGGTAAAGAATCCTGTGAGGTGTGTAAAAATATTAAAGAAAAACTTGAGCACTATAGTAATAAATATCAACCAATTGAGATTATTTATTATGATGTAGAAACTGTTGATGGTCTTACGGAATGTGCTTACCGAAGTGTTCCAGATATTCCAACAGTAATTTTGATTGATGAAGAAAAAGAAATCCGACGTTGGGTTCAATCGGCTCCAACTTTTGCGGAACTTGACGAATTACTGAAGCCTAAATAAGAGCATTAGGTATAAGCTTCTTATGCGCATTTTAGGATTCATTGAAACTTCGTTTCTTGATTGGGATAATAAACTTTCTGCAGTAATCTTTGTTGGCGGTTGTAACTTCAAGTGTCCTTTCTGTCATAATCACGAGCTTGCCCGGGATCTAAAACGACTTAAAGAACTTGACTTTGATAACATTAAAAAAAAACTTGTAGCTAAAAAGGCTTGGCTTGACGGTGTTGTAATAAGTGGCGGAGAACCAATGATGCATCCGGAAATATTCGGACTTTTAATTGAGCTTAAAAAACTTAACTACAAAACTAAGATTGATACTAATGGCAGTTTTCCTTATCCATTAAAAGAAGCGATTGAACTTGGATTAGTTGATTATGTAGCAATGGACATCAAAACTACTTTTGACAAGCGCTATGATAAAGCAATCGGCCGCGAAGCTTGGCTTGAGGTACTTTTAAGAACAGTGCGGCTTTTAAAAGAATCCGGTGTAGATTATGAGTTTCGCACAACTATGGTTCCGACAATTGTTGCGCCTACAGATTTAATAACAATTCTTAAAGATATTGCTCCGGTTAAAAAATACGCAATTCAGCAGTTTGTTCCCAAAAATGCCCGATTAAAACAGTATCGGCTTAAAAAACCATATACCAAAGAAGAGATCCTTAAAGTGCTTCCTGAACTTAAACCTTATGCCCAAGAAGTTGTGCTTCGGGGATTTTAACCTTTTATCTTAAAACCCATTTAAAGCTCTGTTCGTGATCTTCAATGAAACATTTTATAAGATAAACTCCACGCGCAAAATTGTCATTGGATATTGTAAATTCGTAATTGCCAGCGGAAAGTTCCGAATCAAAGAAATTGTCTACTAGTTGTCCTAAGCTATTATAAATATTTATCCGAAGCCTCTGTTTTTGGTCTAGATTCAGTTGCATGCGTACTTTACTGTTCTTATAGTCATTTATAAACTTTATCTTAGAATGAGATGCTGAAAACGAGGTTTTATCGTCAGTGAGTTGAGGTATCAAACTCACCCGAGCAACCGGAACATCAGAAATGCCCGGGATATAGCGCCAGAATTCATAAGTTTTATTGCCCTTAACAAGATAAATCTTTTTGTCTAAATAAACCAAGGCTGAACCACTTTTTGGTGCTTTTCTACTTAGATCTTTAGGAATTGTATCAAGTTCTTTCCAAGTTCGGCGAATGGCATTATAGCACCAAAAGTCTTGTTTGTTACCACCTTTAATTACATAAATCAAGCTATCACCATCATAACACATTGAGGCACCATCACTAACCTTAGAACTCCGTCCCAAAAGTCGACTATAACGCGGCAAGGTTTCTAAAGTAATCCACGAGTCACCGCTGGGCACATAAGCATAGAATTCATTAGTTGGTGCACCACCTTTTAGAAGATAGATATAGTTATTATAACCAACTACCATACAACTACCATCTTTATATGCTTTAAGATTCGGTCCTAATGGCGGTCGCTTAAGATCAGTAATCCACGCATCGGTATCACAACGATAACCATAAAATTCATTTGTATTATTGCCTTTAAGAAGATAAACATATTGAACATTGCCCCGTTTTAGATATACAAGACTTGCACCACCTTTGACTTTTTTAACTGGATATTCTATAGGCACCGGTGCTTTTCTTATCCAGGTATCTAATTGGATATTATACATCCAGAACTCTAAAGTATTATTGCCTTTAGTGGCATAAATCACATCCGGATTAGCATGATTATTATATGCTAATGCAGCACCTTTATTAACTTTCTTTTTGGAACTATCAGCAATAAATGGAATTGACTCTAAAAGCGTCCAAGAATCTCCATCAGGATTATATACAAAGAACTCGCGGGTGTTATTACCTTTAAGAAGATAAATTCTTCCACCTCCAGCGACTAATGCACCACCGCCTCCCACAGGTTTAGCACTTGGTCCTACCGGCACGTCACGTCTTCGAACCCAAGGCGGAGTATAACGGACATATACATCTTTAAACTTAACGTTATTTGTTGGATTCATATCATTAGCTAATGCTGTAGAACAACGCACATGATAAGTGCCTTGATAAAACTTAAAACTCCGGAAAGTTCGGGTAGTTTGGTTGTTAGAATTAAGATTATTTATATATATTGAGTCGGTATACACCAAACTACCAGTGCTTGAATATATCTTAAAGTAGGCATAAAAACTTTCGGGCACTGAACCGTAATTTCTTATTGTTGCTTTAGGCGATAAATCACCCCGTTCAATAGTATCAGCTGGCGCAACAATCGCAACAACTCCAACATCGCGGACTTGCAGAGTAAAACTTCCTGATAATGTATCATTAACACTGAAAATATCACCAATAAGAGCACTACTACACCGTGTAGTATACAGTCCCCTAATACCAGTCCACAAACTAAAACTCACAGTATCTTGAGCACCGGGATTTAGGGTTATTGCCCGAGTGTTTGTATATCCATTACTAATCTTAAAGATAAGATTAAATGTTTTAGCCAATGCACTATGATTCTTTACTGTCGCTTTAGGATATATCGCTCCTCCAGAATCTATTGTCCCAACCGGATAGTTGATTGCTACTACCTGAATGTCATTTACTCCAACTAAAGTTGAAGTAGACAAAACATTATTCGCCGGTATGATATCACCAGATAAGAAAAGACTACATTTTACCGGATAACTACCACGTTGTGGTGTCCAAAGAGGAAAAGTAACTGTATCTTCTACGCCTACACCCAATGTTTTGCTACGAGTAGCTGTATAACCTGTACCAATCTTTAAAGTCACATTAAAAGTCTCAATTTCCGTTCCGTTATTGCGAACCCGAACTCTTGGAGTTATTGGACCTGTAGAGTCAAATGCATTAGCCGGAACTTCAATTCTAACTACTTCAACATCATTAAAGTCGGTACGGAAAAATTGAATTGCGCGTTCATTTGTTACTAAATTTCCTAATGGCGCACCATTATATAAATATTGCAAACCAATAGTTCCTGTAGCATTTTCAATACCAATTGTAGCGTTTCTTCCCCAGTTATAAACACTATCACCAACCGCGCAATCCTTATATTGCATTATTATTTTGCCGTTCTCATAAAGAATCACTTGGAAGGTTATCTGATTGAAAGTATAGGCACTATTTTTGATTTGTGCATTATTCCAAGTAATCACTGTATATCTATTAGGGAAAGTGCCTAATGTCTGATAGTAAATATTACCCCCATCGCTAGCCACAATATTTAAATCATCCCAAAATACATATACTGCACGATTTGGTGCTGCAGTTGAAGGTATTGAAGTATTGGATTGTGCAGAAGTATTAGGATTTATTCCAAAACTTATCCAACCATTAGTTGAAACCCAAACTGTATCGTAATTGACTCCATAAAAATAAAAATTATACGGTAAACGAAACCAATACAGGGCATTGTCCCCGGTTCCTAAAACATTACCAGTTTCAGTAATATCAATCCAATTAAAAGACGGGCCACCTATGGTATCGGAATCAATCCAATAATAATTACCTGCATCGGGAAGACTCTTAAACACTCCTTGAACCCCGGAACGCATTGTGCACGACATAACTGGAGCAGAAGGAGAAATGTTTTTAACTAAAATTCCAGTAATCAATGGTGCAGCTGTTGGATAATTGGTCTTTGAATTCGGATTTGTCGCTGAGCTATCAAAGTTTGTGTTATTGGTGCTTCCTGGAAATGGATCACCCGGGTCACCTTGGTTGCTTCCGTTTTAAAGGTTATCTAACCCATCAGCCTGCTCTTATGCAACACCATACTTCCACGGGGTTCCAGCATTTATTTTATTGGATCCACGTCTTTGTGCAATCACTGAATCATCAATGTGATAAATTAAAAGCCCTTGGCCTGGTAGGTTAACATCAAAACCGGTCTTGCGCCGATTTTCTATTAAAAAATACTCTTTAAATGTCCTTTGCCGCCCAATTAACCAAA
>JANXBB010000034.1 GCA_025061975.1 Caldifarciminota bacterium
AAATTGTATATGCACATTGTGCTATAATTCGATATCCAATTATTGGAGATCCTGAAACCTTATACACTTATACCGAGACTTTACGCGTTGAAATTTGCGCCCCAGAGACAATAGTTGGTCCAACATGGTATTCCCAATATCCTTGTAATCATAAATTTGTAGCATGGACAGAGCTTGCAGGCGATATGAATCCCGACAACGATAAAAAAGAAGTTAATTTTGCAATTGAGTACCGTGATGTCCGCCCAGTGTCAATTACAATTCCCCAAGATTCTACAAAATGGTGCACCGAATCAATCCCAACGGTGACTGTCAAGAACGAAGGACATCAGTCAGAGTCATTTTGGGTATATTTCAAATCGCAGAATAATCTTGGGCAGTTGGAGTATTTAGATTCAGTATATGTTCAGAATCTCGGAGCTGGGGAACAAACAACGGTTACATTTACTAAATGGCATTTTCCGGTTTGTGCCCATACAGCAACAGTATGGACTTTTTTAGATACTGATGAGAATCATTCGAACGATACTATTACAAAAGAATATGTAGTATATATGATTGATGCGGAAATCACTCAGGTGAATGCTCCCGATACAGTAATAGCTGCTCAACCATTTGAGATTACAATAACCGTGCACAATAATGGACCACATTATATATTAGAACCCGGTTGGGATATCGTCGCTATGGTGTTTAATGATCAAAATTCCTTGGTCGACGCGGAGACAATATCAGTGTCCGATCCGCTGGTATATTGTGACACTTTCACAGCTAATGTGCAGTTATATATCCCGGAACCTTGTATTCATACACTACAAGTTAGTGCTATTTATCCGGATGACCAGATGCCCAATAACAACACTTACCAAAAAACGATTTACGCAGCATCAATTGATGTGCATCCGGTTGTGATAGTTGCGCCTGAGACGGTGCAGATGGGTAGTGATTTTGGTGTTGAGGTTAAGGTGCATAACAATAGTGAGCATTATGTGTTAGAGTCTGGATGGCCGGTGTATTTGAGTGATGGTGTTAGGGTTGATACTGAGTATGTGAATGTAGTGCTTATGCCTTGTGAGACGGCGAGTGTTTTCTTTACTTGGGGTTTTGAGGAGCCTTGTGAGCACACATTAACTGCGACGACGGATTATCCTGGGGATCAGAATGTAAGTAATAATGAGATTAGCAAGTCGATTGTTGTTTATGCTTGGGATGTTCATCCGACAGCGATAAATGCTCCGTCGGTTGTGAAGGTTGGGGAGGCGTTTGATGTGGAGGTTACGGTGCATAATAATGGAGAGCATTCGGTAGTTCCTGGTGGTTGGTATACTTATTTGGTGGTTGGTAATTTAGTGCGCGAGTCGGTGCTTGTGACGACAGAATTGGATTATTGTGAGAGTGTGGATTTAACATTTGATGATGTGGTGATATCTGAGCCTTGTAATCATGAGATAGTTGTGTGGACGGCGCTTGCTGGTGATCAGCGGCCCCAGAATGATACGATGAGTGTGGATATTACGGTTCAGTATTATGATTGGGAGGTGACCGAGGTTTATAATTTACCGGATACGGTTACTTATTGTGAGGATATTAATCCTCATGTTGTAGTGACTAACAATGATGTGCATGTAGATATGCGTTCTGCGACGGTGTACTATTCGTGGTATCGCAATGATGTATTGGTTGATGGTGGTTCTGTAGTGACCGATGTGATTGGTGCGGGAGAGTCTGATACGGTAGAATTTAGTTATCATCCTGATGAGCCGTGCAACTGGAGGCTTGTAGTTAGAGTGGAGGCGACAGATGATCAGAATCCACACAACGATACAATGGCCAAAGAATTCGTGGTAAGATACTACGATGCTGAAGTTGTCGAAATCTTCAATGTTCCCGATACTGTAGATGTTTGCAATTCAATTAACGCTAAAGTTGTAGTTCACAATAATGGTATCCATGTGCCATCTCAAACTGGTGAGATTCAATTTAAGATTTATCGTTCCCATGATGGAATTAATTACTATGAAGTGTACAGTACATCCCAAAATGTTACTCTTGCTTGGTGCGAACCTGAAACTTTGACTTTCAATTGGCATGCTGATAGTGCATGTTGGCACAAAATTGAAGTTTATGCTAATTTCATACCAGACCATGATCCGACAAACAATTCACAAGAACACGTATTTGTGGTACGTTATCAGGATATCGCAATTGGCAGTATCGTTGTTCCTGGTGATACCGTGATAAGTTGTAATTCAATTACACCCGTTATACAGATTATAAATAGCGGCGAACATAACAGCGATGCTCAATGTACGGTTCGTGTGAGAATTTGGAGATACGCTACTAAACTTGATAGTCTTTGTCATATTTCACCAGATACCACCAAACAGATCGTACTTTACGATACTTTCGTAGTAACAACAGTATCACCGGGTGTGAATTCAGTGAATATGCCTCCGATCCACTTCTATTTCGCAGATGTTTATTGGGTAGGTCATCATCATCGGATTTCAGCAACTGTTAGTTCAACCAACGATCAAGGTCTTACAAATAATGCCACCTGGAAGAAATTTATCGTGAAAGCACGGAGTAATGATTTACAAATTGATTACCTCGGTCTCATTCGTAGCAATCAACCATTGCCTGATTCCATCCTAACTGCAGGAACTTCGTATAATCCAATTTCAGTGGTTTCTAATTCTCCGTTCGGACCAACGGCAAGTTTCCGCACATGGTTTAAGATTACGCGAATGAAAGATAATGCTACGGTATATTCCCGCTATCTGGATCGAACACTTCTTGCAGGCCAGTATTCGTGTCTCTATTATTACTCAGGATGGGTCCCAACTGACTCTGGTTATTATCGTTGTGAAACTTGGATTGTTGCTCGTCCCGGCGTCGACATGATTGCCGAAAACAGCTTCAGATCCCGCGTCTATTATGTTCGTCTTACAGCTAAGCCCACATTAGTTAACGAAGGCAATATTGAAAGTGAAAATTCTAATTTGCCACAAACATTTGCATTAGCACCGAATTATCCGAATCCAGTCTATACTCAAACTACAATTAAATGGCAGATTCCTGAGGCGACTCACGTGACATTGGTTATTTACGACCCAGCTGGTCGAAAAGTAGCAACACTTCTTAACGAAAGATATGAGCCCGGATATTATGAAACAAGATGGAATGGTACTGACGAGTATGGGCGGAAAGTTCCAGCGGGAATTTACTTCTACGAGATGAAAGCGGGAAATTATTTAGCACGACGTAAGATGGTGATGTCTAAGTAAAACCAAATAAGAACGCGGCTTTTGGGGGCTTGCGCCGAAGAGCAAGCCCCCCTTTTTATTTAAATCTAATCAAACTAAACCTTCTAAATCTTTTTCTAACAACTGTCGCCGATAAAGTTTAAAATAAAGTCCATGTTTTTTAAGCAATTCGTTGTGGTTTCCAAATTCTACAATTTCCCCTTTATCTAATACATAGATATAATCACAAAATGCGAGAACTGATAATCGATGTGAAACAATAATTAGGGTTTTTATTATTTGTGATGCAATAAGAGTTTTTATAATTATCTGTTCGGTATGAGCATCTAAATTAGATGTTGCATCGTCCAAAATCAAAATTTGCGGATTTGTGATTAAAGCACGTGCCAAAGCAACTTTTTGTTTCTGCCCACCTGAAAGTGTAATCCCTTTTGAGCCTAATTTTTCATAGATGCCGTTAGGAAAATTTTTAATGTCCTCTTTTAATTGAGAGATTTCTATTATATTTTCCAGCATATTGTCATCGATCCGAGTATTACTTTCAAAAACAATGTTATTATATATCGTATCCGAGAACAAAGAAGCTTCTTGAGGAACATAACCGAAAATTTTCCGCAATGATTCAAAGGGTAATGTTGAATAAGAGCAACCGTCAAGTAGAATATCGCCTTCTTGGGGCTCAATAAGTTTTAAAAGGAGTCTTATAAGTGTTGTTTTACCGCTGGCAACTGTGCCTACAATACCGATCTTTTTGCCGCACGGAATTTCTAAAAAAATTTTTTTAACTGCCGGTAAGTTTGCTCCAGGATACCAATAACTTATATTCCTAAATTCAATTTTATCTTGGAAATTTATTGGTTTTTCTGTTTTAAGTGCTAGCATAGTTACATCAGGAGAGATGTTTATGATTTGAGCCAAACGATCTTCTTGAGCTTGAGCTCGCCGACTTACAACAAAGAAATTACCGATATCAAACATGGGCGTAAGAAGCATTGACACATAAGCATAAAAAGCCACAAAAGAACCCAAAGTTAACTTTTCTTTTATAAAGAAAATTCCACCGACCCAAAGTATTAACAAAACACTTATTTCAGCTAGAGCCATTCCCAAAAGATTAATTTTTGTTTCAGCCTTAATGACACCAAACGCACCTTTTATACGCTCAAGTAAAATTCGGTGAAACATTTGAGAATTAAAATCTTCGGCGGCGTAAGATTTAATAATTTTTATTCCCTGAAAACTTGATTCAAGAAAGCTATTAGTCTCAGAAATTTTTTCCCGCCAGCTGCGGTAAACACGATAAACTAGCGGGCCATATTTTATCCATAACACTACAATAATGCTCCCGGGAAGTATTGTAATTAAGGTTAAAACAGGGTTTAACCTAACAAGGACAATTAAGGCAATCACAATCGTAAAAATTCCCTCAACAGGCCGAAAAATTCCTGAACAGGCAAACCATGCAAGTTCTGACAAGTCTTGATCGAGACGTTCGATAATGTCACCAGGAGAATATTTGTTAGTAAAAGTGACTCCTAAGTTTAATATGTGCTGGTAAATTTTATTTCGGGTAGTTTGAGCAAATTGTTCGTTAGTTCGCCCCCGAAGAAATGGCAACGCGACGGATATTGCAGCACGTGCTACTCCCAAAAAACCCAAAATAACGATATATTTTATAAATACTCCCCGAGCTAAAGAATTTTTTATGCCATCAATTATAAGCTTTAAGAGATATGGAAAAGAAAGCGAGACAAGAGTACTGATTAACGAAACAACTAGAAGAAAAATCAACCTTCTTTTGTGAGCTTGCCAAAACGAACGCACCAGAGGATAGCTGTCAGGCTTCATTACGATACCCCTTCTTTACTTAAAAACTGCAAACGGTATAACCGATAATAATGACCACGTCGCGAAAGTAATTCGTTGTGGGTGCCTTCCTCAACAATTTTGCCGCGGTGTAGGACAATAAGCCGTGAAAGTTTCTGAATGGTTGCTAAACGATGTGCGATAACAATTGCAGTTCGTCCATAAAGAAGTTTTTGAAGTCCTTCTTGAATTAAATGTTCAGTGTGCGGGTCAATTGAAGAAGTTGCTTCATCCAAAATTAAAATTTCTGGATCACGAACTAAAGCCCGTACAAACGAGAGTAGTTGGCGTTCACCAAGCGAAAGGTTAATACCTGCTTGAATAAGATCAGTGTTATAACCTTGAGGTAACCGGAGAATGTTTTCTTCAATGCCCATAAGCTGTACCGCAGTTGCGATTTTTTCAAACGAAATCGTAGAATCAAATAGACGAATGTTATCTAAAACCGTTCCTGGGAACAACACAATATCTTGAGGAACATAGCCAATTCGTCGCCGGAGTGTAGTGTTATTTAACTCTTTAATGTCTATTCCATCAAGTAAGATTCTCCCTTTTTGTGGTGTGTAAAATTTTAAAAGTAAACTGACAATTGAGGTCTTGCCACTTCCAGTAAGTCCAACAAGAGCAATTTTTTCGCCTTCGTTAACATAAAAATTAATGTTTTCTAAAACCCAGTCCGGATTTTCAGGGTTCTTATCTTGATAATGTAAATAAACATTCTCAAAAACAATTTTAGGAAAAGCGGTCCTTGGAGACACTAATATTTGTAATGCGTTAGGTTCTGACTCTAAAAGAGATATTTCGTAAATTCGTTCGGTTGACGCCATAGCCCGTTCAATAACATTTAATTGATCAGATAAGCCCCGAATGGGCATAAAGAGTCGCGTAATGTAATTGGCAAAGAGAAAAAGTGTCCCAATAGTTATATACCCATTTAGAGCCCAAAGACCTCCGATACCTAACACTAATACCAGTCCTAAAACTTCACCGAAATCTACTAAAAACCAAATCCGATACCACAATGACATACCCTCGAGTTCTTTTTTGTATTTTTCGTAATTTAGTTGCGCCATCTTGGAGTAAGCATAGTTTTTCTTAAGGAATGCTTGGAGCACCAAAAGATTTTGAATGGTTTCATTAAGAAAATTGTTGATTTCAGCAACCCTTTTTCGAATTTCTAAATAAACCGCACGAACGTGACGTTCAAACCAACTGAACGCATAAACAAACGGTGGCAGAATAAGAAAGACAACTAAGAAAAGTTTATAATTAACGACTGCCATAACAATAAGCATCCCTATAAGCAATACTAAATCTTGCACAAGAACTACTGCAGTATTGGTGAATAAGTTTTTTATTGCCTCAGCGTCAGAATCAATTCGCGTAATAAGCCGACCGGGCGGATTTTTGTCGAAGAATTTCATCGGTAGACGTAAAATATGATTATAGAGATTTTCTTTAATTAATGCAGTAGCTTCTTCTCCAACATAACCTAAAAGCAATCGTTGGCGATAATTTAAAACAAATATTATAACCTGCAAGAAAAGATACACTAATGTAGTATAAAAAAGTCCCCGTAGGTCTTTTTGAGGTAGGTTAACATCGATTGCCCGCTTTAGAAGCAACGGGCTTAAAACACCAAGTCCGGTAGTTACAAGCAACAGAAATAGAGACAAAATTATTTTCGTGCTAAATCGCCGAAAATAAGGCAAAAGAAACTTAACTAAACTTTTTGTGGCATATTTTTTTCTTTGGGGCCCTTCAGATTCTAAAAACAGTTCGCTATTAAACATAAATTAATCAAATCTATTATAAATAGCAATTTAAAAAATTCAATACGCACCTCTTTAGCCCTAATTGGCTTGAAAAACTCCCCCACGAAATTATTGTTGTCTGTCTAATAAAAAATGCCCCGGAAACCCAAATCCGATAATTAAAAAAAGAGAAAAACTAAATTCTTATTTGATTTTAGTTCTTGAAAATCAAAAAGTTATTAAAAATTTACCGCCAGACAGCCCCATGGACCGTCTAGGGGAGATTTTGGGTGATTTAAACAACGACATTGAGTGGAATTTTGTAAATTTTTACTTTAGGTTTTAAACGATAAAGTTAAGCGAAAAAATTGGGGTTTTGTTTTTTACTGATATAAAAGAAAGATTTTCGGTTTTCAATTTAATTAACCTTAAGGGAGATTTTTGGAGACTTCAAGCGAGAGTGCAATTTGCACTTTAGAATTTGTTTGTGGTCATGATCGTAATAAAGATAAGCTTTAAAAATAAGGTAGTAACAGTTATGATCACTCAATTATGTCAATAACATTAAAACCGAGTTTTGTGAGTGCTTGGGAAATAAAACGGCGATGACATTGTGTGGGATTTCGTTCAGCACATAATATACAGCCGATTTTTTCTTGAGCATAATTTGTAATAATTTCAATACCGGTTTTAAACTCATTAGTTTCCATGTATTTTTCGTAGCCACCGGTTCTGAATCCGCCAAGTTCGGCACCTAAATAACAATATTCAATCTTATGAGTTTTAAGTAATTCGGTTAAGTTTTCTTGGATGAAGTGTAAAAAGCGCGATTTAGGGAATCGTCGAACATCAAAAATTATCTCAATTGAATACTTCTTTAGAAGTTTTAAAAATTCCTCAGGAGTCCGATTGCTTGTACCTAAGGTATAAATTGAGTGCATAAAAATATTTATTTAACAGGTTACATGAAAAATTCCACATTTAACCCCTTGGGCATTATTAAAGCTTACAAGTGCCTGAGGTGTAGGCTCGGCAATAAGTTTAATTCCTTGGGCTTTTAAATAAATCTTTACTTCGTCAGATATTTTTACAATTCCCATCTGGCCGGTTCCAACCACAAAAACTTCGGGTTTAGTTTTTGAGTCTGTTGATAAGACTTTTGTGACTTCCCATTTTTCAATTAAATGATTGTTGCCCGAAAAGTTTTTATAGCGATTTTCGATTCGCCCATCAGGATAAATAATAATATCGGTTTCGTAACGGATACCATCAACTTCAATCCACCCAAATTCAGTTTTAGTTATTCTCATAAAAAAATTTTAATTCGCTAAAGGATATCTGTCAATTATAAATTTAATTATCACTTTTAATCATTGACTTTATAGCATATATCAAGTAAAATGAATAGACAAACTTTTTATTGTTGCAACAGATATAAAAGAGGTTGGTATGATTAATCAACAAGTAAGTGAACAAGACGATATAAAAGCGGTAGAGATATTAGCTGAGGCACGAAATAAAATTCTCCGAGAAATTGAAAAAGTTATTGTGGGACAAAAGTCCGTAATCGATGAAATTCTTATTTGTATTTTAGCCGGTGGGCACGGTTTAATTATTGGGGTTCCAGGACTGGCAAAGACATTAATGGTTAACACATTAGCGAATGTTTTAGATCTGTCGTTTAATCGAATTAAAT
>JANXBB010000207.1 GCA_025061975.1 Caldifarciminota bacterium
CGTGAACTAAAGGTGGACTTGATGTTGAGCAGAAATACATACTTAACCCAAAAATTAACGCGAAAAGATAAGAATAAGTACCACCAAGATAGTTTTTAATAAATGTACCGATCGGATTAAAAGTTACCACGATCGCAGCAAGGAATATTCCCAAAAGTGTTAACAGCCCAATTTCTTTAGGTAATTCAATAAATGAAAAAGACAAAATCCGTTTTATCCGATCTTGCGGACGATAATGACAGCTACAAACTACTTGTTGATGACAATGTTCGCAGTTTTCTTCCTCTAGGTTATTTTTTTTAGGTTGATATACAATAAGATTTCCAATAATCCCCATAATTAAACCTAAGATAATCACTGCTAAGAAAATAAATAGAGTAAATTTAAAGCCTAAAAGACGCCAGGTAACAAGTAAAGCACTAATCGATGTAGCCGGAGTTGCCACTAAAAATGCTAATATTGGTCCCATACGTACCCCGCGGCGATGAAAAGTGACTGCTAAGGGAAGACTTCCGAAACAACAGATCGGTAAAACTGTACCTACCAAAATTAATGAGATAATCGGTTTTAAACCGTGACCAGTTAAAAAACGCTCGACAAAGGTATTAGGGACTAATTCATTAAATAATCCGGAAAGTAAAAATCCTAAAATTAGTACCGGAACGATTTCGATTAAATAATTAAAAAAATTAACAAATAACTCTGCAAGCATATAAAATTTTAGCAGTTATTGCTACTAAAGTCAATCAATTAAAACAAATTTCCTTGACATTTTATTAAGACTTATTAAACTATCAATATGCGAAAAACCAAACGAGAAAAAAAATATCTTTTTGTATCAGACTTTGACCAAACAATCTCACTTGATGATTCCGGGACCTTAATATCACAAGCAGTGGGTATTCCCCAAGACCGATTTTTAGAAAAAGTTAAAGCAATTAGGAACCGGAACATTGTCCAATTAGGTGGCGAACTAGCTTATCTCTTAGTAACTGATCCGGAATATAAAGGAAAAGTTAGTAAAGATACTTTTATTAAAGTTGGTAAAGAAATTAGACTTAAAAATAATGTTTCAGAATTATTTAAGATTCTTAACCAAGGAATTGAGCATATTAGATTTCTACCCTACGTGGTTTCAGCTTGCCCTAAGCCTCTTATTGTCAAGTCATTAGAAAACATCTTACCCGAAGAACAGATTTTTGGCACCGACTTTCGCTATGACCACGATGGTCGAGTTATTGAGATTGACCGCACCGCAGCTGGCCAGGGTAAAGTTGCAATCGTCGATTCGTTAATTGAACGCGTCCATGTACCAAGAGAACAAGTTATTTATGTTGGTGACGGATCATCGGATCTTCATGTAATGCTTCATGTAAATGTTTACGGTGGATTTACAATTGCTGTTTCACCATCCCCATATTTAGGACATATCTCAAAACGCACCGTACTTTCGGATAATGCTTTAGCAGTACTAGTTCCAATCTTGGAGTTCGTACTCAATTACGATGAAGAGCAGATCAAAGAGTTTTTTAATGATATCGGACATCCGATCTTTAAATGGAACCGGGCGCAAACTGAATGGTTAACAATTGAATAATAAATTTAAAACTCAAATAAATATTTCTCAAAATCCTTAACAATATATTTTTTACCGCATGCAATAATTGTATGTCCTTCTTTTTTAAGAAGGTGCATCTGATTTTCGATACCACCCGGATATTTCTCGTTTAAAACTCCCCCTCCTTTCAAAATTCGCCAATAAGGAGTTAAGTCACCTTTGCCTTGAGCCTTTCGCTCTTCGGATGCATAAGCTACAATCACTGCAAAAATTCCGGTAGTAAGCGGGCAACACACATCGGCTTTGTGCTTTGAAGCGAGTGCCTTACGAATTTGATTAATAGTAATTAATTTGCCATAAGGTACTTGCTTCATAATCTCGTCAACCTCAATTGGTGCGGGAATAAGAACTTTCGCATCAGGTTGTATCCCCCAACGCTTAGCAATTTTTGCCGAAGGTCGTTCAATTTTGGGAAGTCCTTTACTGTGCAGGAGTTTTTCTTGCCAGGATTTTTTCCTATAAGCCATTTTACTTTTTGTAAGAATAACTAAATCAATATGTATTGTCAATTACAACTATTCGTTGATTTATTTTGAACTGTCCATCAATCGACATCGGACTTATCAAAGTCTTTAGCGAAAATTTATCGTGCGAGATCAATTGATCGACGGTCTGTTAAATATCGTTCGAAATATAAGCGCTGATTAAGCTTAATATTATTTAACCAAAAAGGCGATAGTTTATTTGTGAGCTCAAAGAATAAGACCTGATTGAAAACTAGTACTATATCCCCGGGACTGTATAGGGAAGCAAAAATCAAGGAATTTTCAGGCTGGTTTAGCACTTTCGACTCTCAATAAAAAGCATATATAAATGCTCCATTTAAAGTTGATATGAAAATAAATTTCCTGTGCAGAGTTTATTGACATATCCTAAGGGTTTGTTTTATATTATTAATAAGGCTAATGCGTAATTTTATTTTCTTTTTAGGATTAGCGATAGCAGCGAATTTTGCACTCGGCGAATATTTTGCAATTTCTAATACAAGCGATGCGGAACTTCTTATAATCGCACCAGACCGCTTTGTTAATACCCTTAAACCACTGATCGATTGGAAATACAAGAAAGGAATTTTAACTAGTGTTGTCCCACTTTCGTTTATTGGTAATAAGCCCGATGACATTAAAGAATTTATAAGAAATTTTTATTATCATTGTAGCCAATGTACCCTTAAATATGTGCTTTTAGTCGGCGATATTGGTGATGTAGCACCTTATCCTCATCCCCGTTTAGGTAACACTGATGCTTCATATTGCGATATAGATGGCGATACAATTTTAGACATCGCAATTGGTCGTCTCCCGGCACGAAACACCGGGCAACTTATTACGATGATAAATAAAATCTTTAATTATGAACGTGCACCGAAATTGACCGATACAATGTTTTATAAAAAAGCGACTACGATTCGTCAAGATCCTGGACCTTATCATAATGCCGGATGCAATTTTGTTCGTAATATAATTCTATCGAATAGTGATTTTGTCTCAGTTGATACTTTGGTAAATCCTGCTCACGACAAATATCACTTAAAAGACTCACTAAAAGCTGGACGAAGTTATGTTTTATATACCGGACATGGAGCCGGAACTAATTGGGTGTACCCTTTTGATCTTGCACCGTATTTTAATAATACTTATAAAACTCCGGTAATTTTTTCCTGGTGTTGCCGCACGGTCTTGGGTAATAATTACTTGGGCCAAAAATGGCTAAGACCGGGTACTGTAAAGCGACCGCGTGGCGCGGTAGCATTTATTGGAACCACAACCTCTGGTCTTTACGCTCGTTACCGAAATTTTGTTGCCCGAAATTTTTTCCGAGCAATTTTCCAATATCAAATTTTAGATATTAGCAAAGCACTAAAACACGGACTTGATAGTCTTTGGCAATACACCCCGGATTC
>JANXBB010000230.1 GCA_025061975.1 Caldifarciminota bacterium
CGTTTTTATCAGTAACAACTGAGAGAACTTTTTCACCTGTAAGGTTAATTTTTTTGATTTCGGTATAAGTAAAAACTTTGCCTTTGTTCCTTTTTATCCCCTCTAAATATCCATAAGTAACTGCAAACGGATTAGCTTGCCCATCATAAGGTGAATAAGAGCCTCCTAAAAGCCCTTCAGTATTCAATCCGGGAACAATCTTAGCACATTCTTCTGCTGATATAAACTTCACCGGAAGATTAAATTTTCTTTGAAGTTCAATAGCCTTAAAATATGTATCTTTTTTTTCTTCGGAATGAGCTAAAAACAGATACCCACCTTGATACCATTCCACATCACGGTTTAATTCTTCTTTAAGAGTCGAAAAAAGGTTAATGCTTTCGATCATCACTTGGATTGAAAGAGGATGTGCATACTGGGCTCTGATACCTCCAATACATCTTCCTGTCGATCCGTAACAAGGATATTCTTTTTCGAAAACATAGACTTTAAGTCGTTTTTTGGATAAATAATATCCGGTGGCAGCACCAATTATTCCTGCCCCAATTATAATAATATCCGCAGTTTTATTCATCTTAAGATTTTTTGTTATACTGAGCTAAAACATCTAAAGGAATTGGTTTTAGCGGAGGTCTTGATGTCGGAAACTTTATTTCCGAAGGTGACTTGTGCGCATATTTACAAATCAACCGAGCGATAACCGGAAGACAACTGCGACCTTGACAATGTCCCATGCCACAACGTAAAAGACGTTTAATTTCGTTTAAGCTCGTGTAACCTTGTTTTATTACTTTTACAATCTCTTCTTCGCTAATTTCTTCACACCGGCAGATAATTACCTCTTTTTTCATAAATTACTTATTACTTAAAATACTAAAAAGTATCTCCGGGAAGTTAAACCCCAGAAATTTATTCTGGGGCAGAATTTCAATTGCTACTTCTTTTTCGTTTGCAAAATCTTTAGCACACTCCAGTGCAGTCCAAAAATTACCTATGGAATCAATTAACCGATTATCTAATGCTTGCTTGCCTGTCCAGATTCTTCCTTGAGCGATTGAATCAACATATTCTAAAGAAAGATTTCGTGCTGCAGCAACTTTGCTAATAAATTGTTCGTAAAATAATTTTAATTGCTCTTTTAAAATTTTCCGCTCGTCTTCAGTAAAAGGCCGGTCCGGCGAAAACATATCCGCATGTTCACCACGTTTTAAACGTATGTTTTTAATGCCTAATTTCTGGTACATTCCTTGAGTAATGATTTTCATGCTAAAAACTCCAATTGAACCGGTAATTGTTGCCGGCAGAGCAAAAATCTTATTGCCTAACATTGCAATGTAATAACCGCCGGATGCAGCTACTTGACTCATTGAGACGATTATCGGTTTTTTGCTTCGGGTTAAAAATACTTCGCGCCAAATTAAATCCGAAGCAAAACCATCCCCGCCGGGCGAATCAATCCGCAGGACAATCGCTTTAATTTCTGGATCACTTCTTGCTTTCCGCAACAACCGCACCAAAGTTCGAGCACCACAACTTCTTACACCGGTTATAGGATTTGTTTGATCTGCACCTTCAACAATTTGCCCTTCAGCATATATTATTGCAATTTTTGCTTCCCTACCCCACCGATAATTATAACGTTTTTCCTTTCCATAGCTTGCCGCAGATACTTTTCGGAATTTTCTAAATTCGGCTCTAATAAAACTATCTAACTCGTCTTCGTACAAAGTAGTATCAATTAACTTTCTTTCTTTCGCAGTTTGTGATGAAAAAAACCCATAATCAAGATCAGATTTAACTTCCTCTTCGGATTTATTGCGCGCTTGCGCTATGGTTTTAATAATATCTTCATAGCAATTGTCAAGTACTGAGTTTAAAACTTCATAAGTTTCATGACTAATTGTGTCTTGAGTATAAAACTCTGGAGCATTTTTATATTTACCAATACGCTCGTAGTCAACAGTAATTCCCAATTTGCTTAAAGCTTCTTTTAAGAAAGTAGCTTGAGCAGTAATTCCCAAAATAGTTACCTCACCTAACGGATGAGTAATAACTTTATTGGCATTACATATAAAATAATATTTTGTAAGATCTAAATTCGGAGCATAGACGATTATCTTTTTTCCCTGGGCCTTAAATTCATCTAAAGCGAATTTAAGCTCTTGAGCGGTTACCAAACTCATCTGAGGATCGTGAAGTTTTAAGACAATCCCCTTAATTTCAGGATCGGTTTTTGCTTTGTTAATAACCCTTAAGAGATCGTAAGTGGTAAAGCTTACTGGTGTACCTAATAAACTAAAACCTGATTTTCGCTCAGCAATTCGACCGGATAAAGTTAGTTCTAATAGTCGATTCTTTTCTTTTATGAGTTTATGGCGAACTTCTTTATGAAAACTGAAATAACCGGTAAGCTTATTTCGCCCGTTCGCGCTTAAAGCGTTTTTATAAAACGCGCCCCAACCCAGTTGTCCTTGAGTTATCCCAACCTGAAAAGTAATAGTTCGATTAGTATTATAACCGCATTTAACTTGAAGCCCTAAAACAGGTTCGGCTTCAAATCCCAAAAGAAACTCGTTTTGACGAAAATCATAATCTAGCGTCAAGGTTACTTGTTCGTTTACCGGCCGAATTCCCAATCCAACAAGATAATTAGGCTTTCTTGGGCGAGTAATACTTTCAACTACTCCGGCAATTGATAAATACCTATTAGGCCTTACTAACA
>JANXBB010000241.1 GCA_025061975.1 Caldifarciminota bacterium
ACATTCATTAAAGTTTGTACTGCACCTGCTCCATATACTCCAGGTAAATCATGATTAGGAAAAGGTAGGGGATTTTCAGAAGCACCGGTAGCAAAAATTATTCTTTTTCCCTGGACTTTTACAAAACGTCCGTTTTCTACAACGCCTAAAATATTATTCTTAAAATAACCAATCACAGAAGCGTTCAATTTTAACTTTACATTAAATTGATTAGCTTTTTGAGCTAGAAGATGTGCAATATCAATTCCTCTTATTCCACAGTAAAGTTCTTTAGAACCGAAAAATTTATGCGTTTGCTTAATTAATTGCCCTCCGGGAACAGGATTTTCATCGATAATTAAAACTTGAGCACCTAATTCACGAGCCACAATACCTGCAGAAAGCCCAGCCGGACCGGCACCAACAACGACGACTTCGTAAATTTCATCAAAATCTTTTACCGCATTCATATTAAATTAATTTTCCCCGTCCTTTTTGACGTTTTACGTTCATACCCTCCTTTAATGGCTCTACACAAACCATTACGTTAGGTATGTCATTGACGATCATTAGACACGATGAACATTTCCCTACCGCACAAAAAAAACCACGTGGGCGATGTTTTTTTTCGGTATATCTAAACACTTTTATACCATTCGCGATTAAACTCGCCGCAATCGGCTCACCTTCGTATCCATATAACTCTTTTCCCTCAAAATAAAATCTTACACGACGCCCTTTTTTGAATTCAATAATTGGATGGTCTTTAATTCTGAATTCTGTTGATTTAGAGGTTTTTTTTGACATAATAGACCGCATTTTTAAATATAGTAATTCCTAATGCTTCTGATAAATTGGTACCTAACGGGTATTGATAAAATAACGAGGCACGTTCAGGATGAGGCATGAGTCCAAAAACTCTTCCCGAAGGATCACATATTCCGGCAATATTGCATATAGATCCATTAGGGTTATAAGGATAATTGCCGTATTGTCCTTCTTTGTTTGTGTAAGTTAGAACCATTAAATTTTTTTCTATTATTTTATTTAAGGTATGTTCATTGTCAACAACAAATTTTCCTTCGGCATGGGCGACAGGTAAAGAGAAAAAATCGAGTCCTTTGGTGAAAATACAAGGGGAGTTGGGATTAACCTTTAAATAGACCCATCGACATTCAAATTTGTTAGAATCATTCGTCACAAGACTTGTTTTTTCTGTAAACGAGAAATCCGGAAGCAAGCCTGCTTTTACTAAAATTTGAAAACCATTGCAGATTCCTAAAATAAGGTTTCCTCTATTATAAAATTCTATCAATATATCTTTTAAGTAAAATTTTAAAATATTAGCAAGAATTTTTCCCGCACCAAGATAATCGCCGTAGGTAAAACCACCTGGTAAGCATAAAATATGATAGTCGAGAAGTATTTTAGGATTTTCTTTGAGTTGTTTTAAATAAAGTCTATTAGCTTGAGCGCCGACTAAGCGGAATGCATAAATAGTTTCTTCGTCGCAATTCGTACCTGAGGTAAAAAGTACACCCGCTTTAACCATTTAATAACTATGAGAAGTTTATCGACGACCCCGAATTTTTGTGCCTTTAAGAAGCCCTTCGTAATGGCGCATTACTAAATGAGCTTCAATTTGCTGAATTGTATCTAAGGCAACTCCAACGATAATTAACAATGTTGTGCCTCCAAAATAAAATGGCACTTTGAAAATATGCATTAAATAATAAGGCAATAATGCCATTATAGCCAAAAATATCGCTCCTGGAAATGTTAACAACGATAAACTTCGATCGAGAAATTCAGCGGTTTTTTCTCCAGGACGAATACCAGGAATGAAGCCACCATAACGTTGCATGTTTTCAGCCATTTCTCGGGGGTTAAAAACCACCGAAGTATAAAAGTAAGTGAAAAAGATTATTAAACCGGCATATAATAAACTATAGAGCCAAGCGCCAGGAGCAAGTAGTTGCTGAACTGCATTAAGCCAATTAGCCTTGATAAAAGTAGCTACCGTAGAAGGAAAAACAATTAAACTTTGAGCAAAGATAATCGGAATAACTCCCGCAGTATTAATTCTTAATGGAATGTATGTAGATTGGCCTCCGTACATTTTTCGACCCACAATTCGTTTTGGATACTGGACCGGAATTTTTCTCATTGCTTGAGTAATTAAAACTACCCCAGCATAAACACCGAAAATAATTATGATAATTAATAATAAAGCGAACCAAGAAATCTCACCGAGTCTAACAAGTTGGAAAGTTCGAAGGATATCCTGCGGCACGGTATCTAAGCATCCAACAAAAATGATAAACGAAATTCCGTTGCCGATTCCTTTATCAGTAATCTGCTCACCAAGCCACATTACAAAAATTGTTCCTGCTACCATTGTTATAATTGTAAGTATTCTAAAGAAAACCCCCCCAACTGCAACAATCGGTCCAGCAGCTGTTGGAGGTTGAGCTTCAAGATACACAGAAATTGCCGACGCTTGAATTGCCGCTAAAAGAACTGTAGCATAACGTGTATATTGATTAATTTTTTTACGGCCTTCTTCATCACGCTGGAGTTTTTCTAAATAAGGAAATACCGCTCCTAATAACTGAAAAATAATCGAAGCTGAAATATAAGGCATAATTCCTAAAGCGAAGATCGAAGCGCGGGAAAGTGCTCCACCGACAAAGATATCATAAAGCCCAAAAACTGTGCCTCGCATCTGAGCCAAAAGCATTGCAAGGGCCTGAGCATTAATTCCCGGAACCGGAATATGAGTGCCTAAGCGGTAAACTGCAACCAAAGCTAAAGTAATAAGAATTTTTTTTCTTAAATCCGGAATTTTAAAAATATTAGGGACGTTATTTAACATACCTTATTTAAATGGTATGGCTTCAAATTTGCCACCAACTGCGGTAAGTTTTTTAAGTGCTGAGCTAGAGATAGCATGAGCTTTTATTACAAATGGTTCTGTAAGATCGCCGGTACCCAATATTTTTATAGGCAAGTTCTTTTTTATTAAACCGGCACTTTTTAGAATTTCCGGAGTAATTTCGCCTTTTAGCCCAGCTCGAATTATATCGCGAAAGTTTACTGTTTCATATTCAACTTTTCGTAAGGATTTAAACCCGCGTTTTGGTATTCGGCGATAAAGTGGCATCTGACCACCTTCAAACCTGCTGTCATATTCTTTACCTTTCCGTTGACCAGACCCTTTATGACCTCGTGTGGAAGTTTTACCATGGCCAGAACTCGGCCCACAACCAACACGTTTTTTACGATGTTTAGCACCTTTAGGTGGATAGTATTTAATCGACATATTCTACCTTTACTAAATGTTTGATTTTTTCAATCATGCCTCGAATTTGCGGTGTGTCATTGTGAATCTTAGATTGGTTAACTTTTCGTAAGCCTAAAGCATAAGCGTTTTTTTTGTGCACCGGCTTTTTATCAATCAGACTTTTAATTAATGTCACTTTTATTTTTGCCATTTTAGTTTATTCCTCAGCTGGCTTTTCACTACTAAGTTTTTGGGTGGCATATGCCTTTTTACCTAAAATATAACTCAACGGTTTATTACGAATCTTAGCAATCTCTTCAGGAGTACGTAATTTCTGTAAAGCTTTTATAGTTGCCATCGCTAAATTATAGGGATTGTTCGAGCCCAATGATTTAGTGTAAACATCTCTTAAGCCTAAGACTTCTAATACTGCTCGAACTTGCGGACAAGCAATTAACCCGGTTCCTTCAGGAGCCGGTTTTAGAAGGATTTTACTAGCACAGAATTTTCCATCGGTAGCGTGAGGAATTGTATTGCCCAGTGTTGATATTGAGACCATATTTTTTTTGGCTCGATTAGCCGCTTTTCTTATCGCCAAAGCAACTTCATCGGATTTGCCGTGGCCGATACCTACTTTACCTTTGCCGTCACCCACTACTACTCCTGCCGAAATTTTCATCCGTTTTCCACCCTTTTGGACCTTTGCCACCCGTTTTATAAATATGACCCGTTCTAAGTATTCCTGTGAAACTTCAGTTATTTGTTCGTTAAAATCTTGCATCATCATATTTATTTATAATACCTTAAAATATCAATCCACCTTTTCGGGCACCCTCAGCCAGTGCTTTTACCCGGCCGTGATATTTATATCCAGCCCGATCAAAAACCACTTTGGTAATTCCTAATGCCTTGGCTTTTTGGGCTAAAGTATACCCAACGTAATAGGCATTTAACATTTTACCTTTTAACTCAACCTTGGTGTTTTCAATTTCCGGTTCAATATTCGTAATTAAGTCTTTGGTAAGCGAAGACACCTGAGTGATTACTTTGTTGTTTAAGTCGTCGGCTAAAATGCCGTAAATATATTTATTGCTCCGAAAAACACAAAGTCGTGGGCGTTCCGGAGTTCCTTTAATTCGTTTTCGAATTCTCAAATGCCGTCTTTTTCTCCCGCTAACTCGCATAAATACCAATTATAGCAAAAAATTTTCGGTTGTCAACATTTTTTCTAACTTTCTAAAGTTACCTATAAAAACTCCAAAATTACAATTACTTGATGTGAAATCTTAAAACAATATAAATAAAAACACACATACCCTCCCTATATACCGTCTAGGGGATATAAAACCTGAGATTATGAATGTTTTTCTAGAACTTCTTGATGACTTTGTTTCAGAATTGATAATAATTTTCATTTTTGGCCAGATAATAAAAAGACTATTACATAACATAATGAATATTTCAGGAAACCTTCAAGGCATAAAGAAAGATGGGATTCTAAGTTGCTATTTACTACCTTTATCTATATCTATTTAGGCTCGGTGAGGATTCCGATAAACACGACAGTTTGAGTTTTAGAATTACGAATTATATAAAGAAAAGGGCGGTCAAGAATCATAGTAAATGGTTTACTCGGGGCGCTCTTTATTTCCATAAAAACACCGGTTACCGCTGCTGCTTCAGTTCCTTCTTCAGAAACTTCAATATAAGTTTTATGTTTAACATCTCCGATAAACATTCGGCCTTTTATCGGAGTAGTAGCCATTTTAGTAAAATCGGCCAGGCCCGGCTCGAAGGCAATTTTCATGTCCATATTGCTTAATACTTCTTTTAGCGAGGTTTCATAATCGAGCTTAAAACGAGGCAGATAGACTTCACCGTCCCGGGTTTCCATAGCGCGTTGCCACTCTAAATATCGATCATAAGAAAGTGTATAGACTAATTTTTCAATTGGGAATTCCTTTTTGGGCAAAAAGATATCCATTGTATAAGTTCCATTTGCATATGGAATACTTATTGTTTGAATTTCATCGTTTTCAAAGTATAAAAACTTGCTCTTTTTGTACATAAAAAGATGTGATTTTTCAGTACCATCTAACCGGTAAAACGGCATTTCTTTAGTTTGAGTTTTGTTAAATGCTTCTTGCCACGCGCCCTTAAAATATAAAGCATTTATTAAAATTGCCCAGACATCTTCAGGAATTTCCGTAGCAATTTTTTCAATTTTGCCATTAGTAGCGTCTTTAACCCAGCGATTAATCATTTCGATTGCATTAGGAGATGCAAAATTAAGGCTCGAAAGCTTCGCGCGATAAAATTTTTTATTTATCTCAATAAATGGTTTTTTAAATTTACAGCTTTTATCAATCCAAAGTGAGTTAGCAATTTTAAGGATTAATTTTTTGTTTTGTGTGCTAAGGGTATTTTGTAGTAGAAGATTAGTTTCATTAAATGTTTTATCCTCCAGCTCGGAGATTCCTAAAACTTTGGCTATCGCTTCTTTGGTTTCGCCTTGAGCACCGTTATAAGCCATTGCTAATGCTAAGATAATACTTGTTGGCGAAATAATAATATTTTTTAACTTTTCAGTTTTTGTGAGTTCTGCGAAAATTTTAAATCCAAATTCGTTTTGACTCAGAGTTAACTTTTCTAGGTTATTTGGATGTGCTTCAATAAAATTAAATAAAACAGCTAACACAATGAAGAGTATAATATTTTTCATTAATACCTCCTTTTCTTTGATATTTTATCAATAATTGCACGTACAATTAAACCCATAATTATTATGCTAAGAATTACCAAACCAACAATCTTCAAAACTGAAAGTCCGGTTACAATAATCCCGGCTAAAATTACTCCGATACAGATTGCAAGAAAAGCCGGAATGGTTTTTAAACCCAAAAGAAAAGCGCCCAATGAACCGGTCCATGCACCGGTTCCGGGCCAA
>JANXBB010000021.1 GCA_025061975.1 Caldifarciminota bacterium
TACCAATTTTAATAGGGACGACTTGCACTCCAAGTGTTGTAATTCGGAATAATAGTATCGATCCTGTAAATAATTGGCATGATGTAAAAATTTACTATCAAATCACTGGAGCTAATACGTATTATTTAGATAGCATAATTGAGGGGATAGAGGTTGGAAATTACGAATTGTATGAATTTACGAATTTTGAGCCAATAAGCCCGGATACTGTTGTAATTAAAGTATGGTGTGTTAATTCTGAAGATGAAAATCCATTTAACGATACCATTTCAAAAATTGTATATATTGCACCGCAATTCCAACCGGTTCCTTATTTTACAAGTTTTAATGAAGAATGGGGTAAATATGGCGATAATCCTCCATTTGGAGGCTGGCGAATAATTGATTGTGGCAGTGAATATTACAAAGCTTGGAATACTAACGATTGGCACCGCGATACTATAAGAGCGGGTAATACTTTAAGGACGGTTGCAAAAGTTTATTATAGCCCAATTGAAAATCAAGTTGAGAGTTTAATATCACCACGAATTAACTGTTCAATTCCCGGAATTTATACTCTATCATATTGGCATTGGTATCGGGATTGGTCACCGTTAACGATTGATTCAGGTAAGGTTTTAATTAGTAATAACGGCGGACAAACATGGCAGCGAATTACTCGTTATACCAACTCCTCTGATTCTGGCTACAAAATTCATGATATTACTCAATATGCATCCGGTTGTTCTGATGTTCGAATTTGTTTTTTATATAAAGCACGTGATGAGTGGTATTGGTGCCTTGATGACTTTTCAGTAACGTTTATTCTTCATACCCCGCAATTAATTTATCCTCCAAACAATCACGAAACACTTGCAACCAGTATCGAATTTAGATGGAATACAGTTCCCGGTGCAACAAAATACATTTTCCAAATTGCTTATGATTCGCTTTTTATGTATATTTACCGTTCAGACACAATTACAACTACTAGCAAAATAGAGACATTAGCGCCTACTCGATATTTCTGGCGTGTTTTAGCCGGGGAACCTTGGAGTAGTTGGTCAGAAATTCGGTCTTTGAGAATTATTGAACCAGTAATTCTTAGAGGATGGCATGAAATTAAGCAGATTCCCCTAGCGCCAAGTTATAAGTCTGTAAAAGATGGCGCGCGGATTACTTTTTCTCCTATTGACACTTCAATTTATGTTATAAAAGGTAATAACACAAGCGATTTTTATCAATATAAAATCAGTCTTGACTCTTGGATCAGACGAAGTGATGTTGCAGTAGATACAATAAAAGCCCGGAAAATTAAAAAAGGTTCAGCGCTTACCTATGGAGATTCCTGTATTTATCTAGTTAAAGGTGGAACAAAAGAATTTTGGGCTTTCGATATTCAACATAACACCTGGATCCGAAAAAGAGATTTCCCGACACAGCTTAAAGCGGGTACCGATATTGTATATGTTCCGGGTTCTAGAGTATTAGATAGTAAATTTCAAAATGGTTATATTTATTTACTAAAAGGAAGTGATAAGAATTTTGAATTTTGGGCATATTCAATTTCTCACGATTCTTGGATTAGGAAAAAGGACGCGCCGCGAGGTCCCCATGGTAAACAATTTAAAGAAGGATCAAGCTTAGTTTATGATCCCGCTAACCATCGAATATATGCACTAAAATCACAAGCGAAGGTTAATGAGTTTTATTACTATGATATTGCGCATGACTCTTGGTCAACATTTGACAGCTCAATTGTTTTGCCATTAAAGTTCTCTTACGGAGCTAAGAGCACAAAAGTTAAAAACGGCGCACTAGCAATTGTTGATTCAATAATTTATGCAATAAAAGGCGGCGGGGTAACTGAATTTTGGAAATTTAATATAAATCAGAATCGCTGGTCGGTTCTTGATTCAATACCGCGAAAAAACCAAAACAAGCAAAGTGTTCCTAAGGTTGGAGCGTGTTTAACATCAGGGTTGGGTAATATCTATCTTCTTAAAGGTAATAATACCCAAGAATTTTGGGTATATTATCCTTATAATAATTATACCGATCACATAAGAAACCACATAATTTCTCAAACAACTACTACTATTCAATCAGAATCTAGTACAAAATTAGCTAACATTATATTTTCTATTACCCCCAACATCGTTGATGATAAAGTAACAGTGAATTATTCGCTAAATGGACAAGCAACAGTGGTTCTTACGCTTAGCGATGTTAGTGGTCGAGTATTAAAAGTACTTAAAAATTCGTTGTTTGAGCACAGTGGAAATTATTGTTGTGACATAATTCTTAAAGATTTGCCAAGCGGTGTTTATTTTGTAAATCTAGCTATTTCTCCAGGTCCGGTTTTCCATAAAAAGCTTGTAAAAAAATAAAATAAGCCGCTAATATTTATTACCATTTTACATGAAATTAATCAAAATCTTAAAAGTTTATCAGAAAAAATTTATTATTAACCAAATTATTTTTTTATTCCTTATATTATCAAGTTTTATTTTGTTATTAGTTAATTTAGTTGTTGGGCTGTATCTACCCAAAATAATTTTTTGGCTTCTGGTGCCTATTGCCGGATATGTACTTTACAAAGAAATACCGCTTATTACTTTAAGAAGTATTGCCAGCTACATTGAAAAGCGTATTCCTGAGTTAACCAATAAAATTGTTCCTGTAGTGGAATTAACATTAAAAATTAAAACATTTACTTGCCGAGAAGGATATTCAATCCAATTAATTAATGCAGCGTCAAATCAAGTATCAGAGTTTCTTAGTAAATTGCGGGCAATTGATATTATTAATTGGACTAAAACTAAAGTTGCGGGAATAGTTTTTGGCTGCTTAATTGTAGCTTTATTGGGGATAAGAATATTTATTCCTGAACATTTCACAATTGGGAGTAAATTATTACTTACAAATCCGAATAATTTAATAAAAGTTTCTATTTCTCCCGGAAATTTGATTGTCAATAAAGATACCATTATTCTGATTAAATACCAATATGAACGGCCAATCAAAGGAACTGTCGGAGAACTATATATAAACGGTAAATGTTACCGATCGCATACACTTGCCGATTCAGTAAGGATTGTTGTCAACAATGAAACAGAGTATTTTGTTAAAGTTAAATCTTTCGTTGGTATCCCATTAATTAAAACCCCAACATACAAAATTAACTTACACCAGCCTATTCAAATAAAAGAGTTAATATTTACGTGCTATTATCCACAATATACTAAATTACCCCCTAAAGATATGACCGGAAGTGAGCTTAAAGTTCTTCCTGGGAGTAAAATAAAAATTAAGGGACGAGCTTCACAAGATATAGTACAAGCGAAACTAATTACTCCGGATACATTACAGGAACTTAAAGTGCTAAAAGATATTTTTCAAGGTGAAATAAATTTTAAAAAGCCTGATTCATTTAAAATACTCCTCACCGGGAAAGATGGCAATACCGGCAACACTCAATGGCATTATCTTTTAGCTCAGAATGACGAACCGCCACTAATCAGGCTTTTTTTACCGGGGCGTGATATTAATATACCGGTAGATATGCAGGTATTAATAGGAATTTATATTTTAGACGATTTTGGTCTGTCAAAACTTGAGCTTCACTATACCAAGTCCAATATTTCAGAAACTACGAGGTTAAAACTAAAAGAAATTAGTAATCGGAATGAAGATACAATTTTCTATCGGTGGGACCTTAGCAAAATCAACATTTTACCTGGTGAAGAAATAATTTATTATGGAGTTGTTTATGATAACAACAATGTTAGTGGTGCTGGAATGGCCCAAAGTGAAACATATGCCATTAGATTTCCTTCGCTATCAGAGATTTTTGATGAAGCAACTCAAACAAGCCGCACAACAGTTAATCAACTACAACCAATTTTAGATAATCAAACCCGGCTACTCAAAGAATTAAATCAACTCACTGAACAAATACAAAAATACCGAAACATTGATTGGGAACAAAAAGCTAAGTTAAATGAATTGATAGCTAAGCAAGAAGAATTAATTTCTGAAATTAATGCGTTACAGAAAGAAATTGAACGAATAACATCCGACCTGTATTCGAGTCTAATGTTAGATAAGGATGCTATTGAGCAGCTTAATCAAATTAGTGAAATTCTCAATCAGATACTACCTAATGAAATAAAGGAACGATTAGCCAAATTAAGTCAAGATGTAAATAAAAACGATCCACAAATTGCCAAATCATTAACAGAACTAAAACTTTCGTCAGAAGAAGTAAAGGAAGGATTGAAGCGTGCTTTAGAATTGTTGAAAAATATTCAAAAAGAACAAATTTTAATTAACTTAGCGCGGAAAGCTAATGAAATTTACAAACAACAATTGCAAATGACTGAGAGAATAAAATCCGATAAGAATCTATCTCAACTAATTGAACCCCAAAATAAAATTGGTGATGAACTATACAATTTACAAAACGAAATTGATAATACAGCTAAAGAATTTCAAGAAGACTTTGTCCAACAGGAATTAATGCGGATATCTTCTGAATTTACCCAAAAACAATTGACGAACCGGTCAAGTCAAATTGCGGATCGACTTAGACAAAATACTCGTATGGATGCTTATAATAAAAGTGCAGCGTTAACACGAGATTTAGAACTATTGAAAAATCAGCTCGAAAATTTAGCTAATTCTTATAGAAAAAATCAATTTTCTATAATGTTTGATGCATTAATTACAATTGCGTACAATCTTAATCGAATTTCTGAAATGCAAGAAGAATTAATGACTTCGCTACTTACTTCTAAAACGATAAAAGTAAGTCAACAGAAACGACTAAGTGAGGTGACTAATGTCATAGCTGAAACTTTAGCGAGATATTCTGGGCAATTTTTAATTGTTTCGCCTAAGTGGATCCAAACGCTAAGTAAAGCAATTACAAATATGGATAATGCAGCTAAACTTTTGGAAGAAGCAGTACATAGCAATACAGATGCAGCAATAAGACAACTCCAGACCGATGCGATACATTATCTCAATCTTGTTACCTTTCAGATTTTAAATCAGATTCAATTTCTTAAAAATAATTCTCCTGGAGCAAAAGGGCAACTGGAAGCTTTGCTTGAAACATTATCGCAATTAACCGCAGATCAAATGTCTATAAGCCAAGGTATGGGGGGGATCCCTATTCCAATTCCTGGTCCCGGGGGGCTAACCAGTGAACAGCTTGCGCAGTTACAACGACTTATGTCACTTCAAAGCGAGTTACGAAGCCGATTATCACAGTTACTTGAAGAAATAAATATGGGCAATTATGGCGAGTTGCCGGGAATGACGGGTAGTATCGAAGGTGCTTTAGAAGA
>JANXBB010000078.1 GCA_025061975.1 Caldifarciminota bacterium
ATTAACAAAGCTCGAAAAGCTAAGAATGCTCGAGTTTATGTAATTGGTGCAGCTACAAAAAATCGTGCTGGCAAGGTATTGTCCCCAATTACAAAACTTATCCATGCTGGTGTCGTGGCATTATCCGATGATGGGGCACCAATTGAAAATGACATACTTATGCATGAATTATTGCTAATTTCAAAAAAATACAACCTGCCAATTATTAATCACTGTGAAGTTAGAGCACTGAGCCGCAATGGTGTTATTAACGAAGGTAAAGTTAGCAAAAAACTCGGGCTTAAAGGAATTCCCGATATTGCGGAATCAATAATGGTACTAAGAGATCTTATGCTTCAAAAAGAAGTTCAAGGAATTTTACATTTTGCTCACATTTCAACCAAAAAATCGGTCGAAGTCTTACGCTGGGCTAAAAAGCAAGGAATTAAATTTAGTGCTGAAACTTGCCCGCATTATTTTACTCTAACAGAAGAACATTGTCTAAAATTAGACCCGAATTATAAAGTTTCGCCCCCTCTACGAACTAAAGCCGATATTGAGGCAATAAAAGAAGCACTCGCTGATGGAATAATTAACATTATCGCAACTGATCACGCACCCTGGCATTCTCGGTACAAAAATGTCCGTTGGGAAAAAGCACGATCCGGAATGATTGGCTTTGAAACTGCTTTTTCCTTAGGTTACGAAGAGTTGGTTTTAAAAAAGTACTTGAGTTTAGAAAACTATATTGCGTGCTTAACTCAAAATCCCCGCATGGTACTTGGAAGGTCTTTAATGTTAAATGCAGAAGATGAGGCGTTAATCACGATATTTGATTTATCAGTCACCTGGAAATATACAGAAAAAAAAATATTTTCTCGATCATCTAATACACCGTTTTTAGGACGCACATTTAGAGGAAAAATCACTAAGGTAATTATCGGAGATTATCTTTTTACCTTTCCGGAAGGTTAAATCTCTATCGTAAAAAGGGAATTTTTCTTAGCTGGTTTTCTAACTTAAGTGTTAACAACCCCATTCCACTTCCGATTACCGCTCCGGCCAAAACATCTGTAAGATAGTGTTCGCCGTGATAGATTCGAGCTAATCCAACTAAAACCCCAAAAGCGTAAATTGGTACAGTAAGTCGTGGGTATTTATTACTATAAACAACTGCTTGAGAAAACCAACTTGCTGTGTGTCCTGAAGGAAATGATGAGTTGTATCGTGGAACATCGCTATTTGATGGACGGGGGCGATTAAAAAGCGTTTTTAAAATAAATGTAGTCCCTGAAGAAAATCCCCAAGCTGTAAGTGCTAATTTTGCTGTCGCTATTTCTTTTTCCTGGCCAAAAT
>JANXBB010000113.1 GCA_025061975.1 Caldifarciminota bacterium
GGAGCAATTAAAGCTATTGTTGTGGCTATAAGGTATGCAATTGGGAGGTTTATAAAAGCATCATTCCACCAGGATAAGGGAGATAAAATATAGCCCACCGTTAAAATTATTAATGCAATTTTATTATTGGACAGAGTTTTAGTTAATTTTACTTCGGAGGTAAGATAATCAAAGTAATGCGGTGCTTTATTACACATGAAATTCGACAATATCTTTATCTTTGAGAATATAAGTTTTTTCGACTCGTTGACCAAAGAAAGCTTTATTATCCCAAAGTCGCGCGAATTTAAGTTTTTCAGCAAATTCTTTATGCAGTGCTCGAGCGGCATCTAAAACCGTGCTTCCTTTTTTTAAGATTACTGGTTCAGTTAAATCTGGGGGCTTTCCTTGGGGTTTAGTATAAACGCGGATTATTTCTAAGCTTTCAAAGATTTTGATTTTTAGTTCTTCTAAGCCCGAAAGTTTTAATACTGAAACTTCAATAATGTGTAATGAGTTGTTAAGAAACTCTTTTAGGAGTTCTAGCCCTATTTTTGAATTGGGTTCGTCACATTTATTTGCAACAGCCAGTAATTTTTTATTCCTTCCTGCTTCGGGCAACTCTTCAGTTGGATACAATCGGGCTTCCCTGAGTTTTTTTAAACATAATTCGACACTTTCAAGTAAGTCATCGGCACTGACATCAATTACCCATAACATCGTGTCGGCAGTGCGTAAAATATGAAAAAGCCATCCCGGACTATCATTGGTTAGCGGTGGCGTGTCAATAAGTTGGATTTGAACATCTTCATATAAAAGCATCCCGGCTTGAGGAACTTTTGTCGTAAAGGGATAAGAAGCTACTTCGGTTGGTGCGCCGGTTAATACTTTTACTAATGACGATTTTCCAACATTAGCGGTTCCAAAGACCGCAACTTGTCCGGCACCTTGTTTTTCAAAATGATACCAGACTGCACGATGAATGTGGCTTTTTTCGCCTTTTTGTTTTAACAAATTAGAAAGGCGGCGTTTTAGGTCCGCACGCATTTTTTCGGTTCCTTTATGCTTGGGAATTACTGCCATCATCTCTTGAAGGCACGCAATTTTTTCGTCAATAGTTTTTGCTTGTTTAAAGCGTTTATCGGCTTCGAGGTATTCTGGTGTTAAATTTGCCGGCATATATATTTTATAATCTATAAAAAATGTACTGTCAACAACTTAAGTAAGTAGTTTATCCTTGACTTAAGAATTAAACTAGTTATAATTTAATTGTGGTTGTTGACTTAAATGTTGTAAAGAAAGATCCCGAGGTAATTGCTTTTATTAGACAAGCTGATCGATATTTAGAAGTTTTAGGTTATACAGAACATGGTGAACGACATGCGCGGTTGATTGCAAAGAACGCTCGGATGATTTTATTCGAACTTGGATACAACGAAAGGTTATGTGAGCTTGCAGCAATTGCTGGTTACCTTCACGATATCGGTAATGTAGTAACTCGGGAACGACACGAACAGAGTAGTGCTCTTATCGCGCGAGACGTTTTATCACGTTTAAAAATGCCCCCGGAAGAGATTGCAGAAATCGTTTCGGCAATCGGAAATCACCACGAAGAAAACGGAAGCCCGATATCGGAGATCTCTGCAGCATTAATTTTAGCCGATAAAGCTGATGTTCATCAGAGTCGGGTTCGGAATCCTGAGTTTATTAAATTTGATATTCATGACCGAGTAAATTTCGCAGTAAAGAAGTCAGTGCTTATAGTAAATCGTCGTGATCGAAAAATCACTTTCAATCTTAATATTGACACTTCCATTGCTCCAGTTATGGATTATTTTGAAATTTTTCTTTCCCGGATGATTATTTCTCGACGTGCTGCAGATTTTTTGGGATGCCGGTTTGAACTTATTATTAATAACGCAAGAATTATTTAAATGAGTAAATTAAGGGAAGATTCACGTCAGGAAAATAATGAAGAAAAGAAATTTACTATAAAACAATTCGATTTTTTAGGAATTAAAGATCTAGTGGCATTTTTAAAAAATCCCACAAAATTATTTTTTTTGAATTTTCTTGCAGGTTTAGGACGTGGATTTGGGTTTGCATTAGGGTTTACTGTACTCGCAGCTGTAGTAATTTATCTTTTGCGACGTGCAGTATCAGTACCAGTTCTAGGGAATTATATCGCTAAGATTTTAGAATTCATTGAAACTCAGCGTCAAATGTATCGTTAAAATGATTACGTTGCAGGATATAGAGAAAATTGCTCATCTAGCACGAATTGGACTCCAATCCGATGAAATTATAAGTTTGACCGAAGATATTGAGAATATCATAAATTATTTTCAAAAACTTAAAGAACTTTCTCTTGAAGAGGTTTTGCCAATG
>JANXBB010000233.1 GCA_025061975.1 Caldifarciminota bacterium
CTCGCATAAGTGCATTATAAGCTTCATAAACCATTGCCCCTAAAGCGAAAATTATAAGTTTTGGATTGTTAAACCGGAAGTTACCGACCGAATTTATAATTACTTCAGCCTTACCTAGTTCAAAAGGCGTTTTTGTTTGAATTCCGGGAATTTCTTTTAATATTCCTTTAGGATAAAGAAATGCTAATGGCCGATCAAATTTTAGGGCAAATTCCAGTAACTGGGCAAGTTCTTTTTGATCCTTGGGAACAGCAAGAATCAAATTGGGTATAGCTCTAAGATAAGAAAGAGTCAAAGTACCATGATGGGTAGGTCCGTCTTCACCGACTAACCCTGCTCGATCAATTGCAAATATTACAGGAAGATTTTGCAAAGCAACATCTTGAATAATTTGGTCATAGGCTCGAGATATAAACGTAGCATAAATTGCCACCACCGGGCGCAATCCCATTAAAGCTAAACCAGCGGCAAATGTTACCGCATGTTCCTCACAAATTCCCACATCAAAAAATCTATGGGGGAATTTTCGTCTAAACAGCTCAAGACCTGTTCCCGAACACATTCCAGCGGTTATCGCACATATTCGCGGATCAGTTTCAGCTAGCTTAACAAGAGTTTGGCCAAAGAAAATGCTATTGGTTACTTCTTGAGAAGTTTTAATATTTGTAAGCTCGCCAATTAACTTTTCTTGGTATAAACATTCGCCGGTGCTCGGGTTGACGCCATGAAATTTCTCCGGTTCTTTTTCAGCAGGCGGGTATCCTTTACCTTTCTTAGTAATTACATGCACAAGAATTGGACCGGGTATCTCTTTAACTTTTTTAAATGTATCAATTAATTGAGAAAGGTTGTGCCCGTCTAATGGCCCAAAATATCTAAATCCCAGCTCTTCGAATAGCATCGATGGAGCAAACAAATTCTTTATGCCTGCTTGAAATTTTTTTGCATACAACCGAGCTCGGCTCCTCATATGCTTAGGCAAAATTTCAAGCATGCGCCAAATTCGGGCTTTCAATTGGTTATACATTCGACCGGTAATTATACGATTGAGATAATTAGCCATTGCGCCCCGTGTGTGACTGATGGACATCTCATTGTCGTTCAAAACCACAATTAAATTGTCCCATCCTGCCCCAGCATTATTTAACGCTTCAAATGCCATACCGTTAACTATTGAGCCGTCACCAATTACTGCGATACTTTTAATGTTCTGTCCGGTTAACTTCGCTGCTGTTGCAATTCC
>JANXBB010000005.1 GCA_025061975.1 Caldifarciminota bacterium
TAGGTCTGAGTATCAAATCCATTGGCAATGCTGGAAATACATCTGCTTCTACTTCATCAACTCCCGGATAGTAACGGATTGGAATATTAAAGTATTGAATATTTGTATAATTCAATGCGGTGATTTCTAAGATAAAATCTAACAGGGAATCCTGGGGAATGCTTGTTACTTGGAAAACAAATGGATCAGCAATATTGATGACTGTATCGTTGGGGAAAATGTTACCTAAATTAGTAATAGAATCAATAAGAAAAACTGAGCCATCAGCAGTTCTTAGTTTTACGCTGACATTACTTGCTTGATTGGGGCTATTATTAAATAATTTTACAATAAGATATATAGTTTCATTGATATTAGGTATTCCGTTATTGTTACCTCCAATAGAATCATTGATGTAAGTTCTTGCAAGACATAACCAGGGTGCCTGCAAATTAAGTGGCGGTAAAGTGGTAAATTTTATTGCCCGTTGTGCCGTTAAAATTGCAGCAGTCGGCGAATATGTGTTGTTGCGTAGATATTGAATTCCAATAGTTTGTGATTGATTTTCGATTCCCACTGTTACTTGCGATGGGGGGTTGATTGTATGGTAATTAAATTGAATCTGTCCGTCACCGGTAGGGGTTGGATAATAAATAGGATCATAGAGGATTATTTGAAATGTCTGGCGATTAGTACTTTGATTATATAATGCTACGTTGTAAAACTCGACAATGAATCGGTGATTTTGGATATCGTAATATTTATAAATATCGCCGGCAAGAGATGGATCTAAATCGCACCAAAGAGGTGCGATCATTGCTGCTGGACCCGATGTATCAGGAATTGATGTAGGATTATTTCCAAACCGATAAGAAGTTCGCCCCATGGCTAGAAAACCGTTAGAACAAACCGAAATTGAATCATAGTTCTGGCCGTAATATCTGAAAGTAAACGGTAACGCAAAAGTTGTGACCGCAGCATCATTGTTAGTAATTTCTTCAATTAATGTTCCTGGCCCTCCGGGGCCAATTTCATGCCAATTGTATACCGGAGCTCGGCCGGAAAGTGTATCAGTGTTATCGTAACACCAATAACCATAATTGTCTGGCCCGGTTGGATCAGACGTAGTTCCTGATTCACTATTAAAAACAAGTGTTAATGTGTCATTATAAATATAACTTCCCCCGTCAGCAGTGATTAGCAGCTTTAATCGTAATTGATAATTGCGAGGTAAAGTGGGACTTGCCGAAATTGAAAACGGATCAGAAGAATTACTTGCTGATCCGTTTGTAGGTAAATTCCCTAAATAACTTAAAGAATCGTTTATAATAATATATGGTGTTTCAGTTCGAAGAAGGCCATATACATTATTAATATTTTCCCCAGCATTGCTAAAATTTAGAATTAATCTTCCGGCTTCATTGGGTCCAATAGAACCGTTATTGTTTCCCCCGGGATATGGATCGATAACAGTTAACGAAGTATAGGTAACCTGTGCTGCGTATGCTATTAAATAAAACTGTTGATTCCAAGTATGATTTTGGTTATCGTAAAGATACAAAGTAAATGGCAATGTCTGTCCGTTTCTTGTGTTAGTTGTGACTGAAAATTGATAATTATCAAGTGAAGTTACATTTTGACCAACTCCTACTGTTCCAAAATAAGCTATACTATCATTAATAATTATATTATTTGAAGAAGTCCGGAGGACACCGTATACTTCTTGAGCTGATTGAGTGCCATCGTTTCTTATTACAATATTAAGATTAATTAACTCTCCAGGATTTACTCGACCATTGTTATTACCCCCCGAGTCGTTTATAATTGAGGATAAATAATAAAGATTCGGTATATTAGCAGGAATTAGTCTTATTGTGCCTTCATAAGGAAGATAATTGGGAGCTGTTACTGTAATATCCATTACTCCCGTGCTTTGCGTTTGAAATGTTAAAGTTATTTGCCCCTGCGTGTTAGTATAACCCCACGTGTATATTAAGGTATCCATTTTAAGACACACTAAAGCATTTGGAACACTAGAACCATTAGGTCCGCGTACTGTAATAGTTAGGTGATTTTGAGTATGAGGGAGCACTGAATCATGGATAACTGTAAGTCTTTCGGGGGTAGCAGTCCAAAGTTGTAATGAAGGGTCTCCAAAAAGTTCCCATTCTTGATAGCGAGTTTGAGAAAACCCCGGTGGTTGGATTGAGTCTAATATGAATTTGGCTCGTTTTGCTGCATCGCCCATATATTGGATTTTTTCTTCAAATAGTGCTTTGAAAAATCCAACAGCCACTGTTCCTCGTTGGACTGCAAGCCCACTGCCACTTGCTGTTACTGTGGTACCAAAATATCCTATAGCACCTTTAGGTTGAGCCGCGCTGCCCGCATTTAAAAACAGATCGCCTAAATAATCAGTATTTGTGAGATTCATTGTTGCACATGTTCCTGAAACTACAACAGGTAGTTTATATCCATTATTGCATTGACTTGGAGTAAGACTAAATGGACTCCACCAATTAGTAGTTGACTGCCCGCGAAATAAAATGTAAGCACGCCCATCATTAATCCCGTTCATTACATTTGTTGAAGAGTGGCCTAAATTTTTAGACAGTGAATCAATAAGTATATATCGTCGATTTCGCCATAAGTTGTGGCAATAACGCGCATTAGCCCAGTAATATGTATCAGGATATACAGTCGGGGGGTACCCCGAATAATCTTCACGGACTATAGTCATACCTTTGCGGAACCATAATGTATCACTTACGAAAGGAGTTCGTTCGTAAGTGATGGTTTTGTTGACAATGTTCTGTAATTGCGCCACCGAAGTTACCGGAAATCGACCAACGCTTAGTTCAATCCGGTAATTACCTGTTACATCTGCATAATAATCGTCAGACGAACCTGAAGTTGGAATTAAACTTCCATGACCCGCCAATAATACATATTCAGGTCTAATGTCCCAATTATTGTTTGCGTTAACAATATAATTTTTTATTTGTGAAGCATTGCTTCC
>JANXBB010000081.1 GCA_025061975.1 Caldifarciminota bacterium
ATTTTGCGCATTCTTCTCAAAATAATCAACAATGAAATCTGGAGTCAAACCCTTTGTTTCTAACTCGTCGACCATGTTTAAAAATTTTCTGATATTAACAATTCGCTCCTCTTCCCAAAATATTCTCCAAATGTTTTGGGAGTTAAGAATCTCTTGAATAATTTCAACAAGTGAGCTTAGTCCAACTGTAGAGGTCCATTTTATTATTTTATTTACAAGTTCTTGATATGAAGGTTGAGTTTGAGCATATTTCTGAAACCGTTGCCATAATGAATTTACAATCCCATTGGATTGATATTGAGATATTGTTAATAATTCCTTTTCGGTCAATCCAAAAAGCGGGCTTTTAAGTATAACATAAAAACTATAATCATTATTGGGATCCACAAGAAAGCTTACTAATTCTTTAAGTAACGCGACTTCAGGCGTAGAGTAAAACCCCATACCTTTAATTATCACGAACGGTATCCGGTATTTTCTAAATGCTTTTTCGTACTTATCCAGATAGGTCCGGCTTCGCAAAAGCACAGCAATATCTTCAAAACGAACTGATTGCGGCTTCTCGTCTTTATCGTAAATAATTGGGGTATTAATTATAGTCAAAATTTTTTTAGCTAAAATCTCTGCCTCTTTCTTACGAATATCCTTTTGGTCTTTTGACGAAATTAAAATAATCTCAACTACTCCGGGATTAGAATTGTTCCTTTTGCTTTCGAAGGCTTTATATTTGATTGTACTTAAATCACTTTGTTTATCTGCCCCCATTAATTGACTAAATACTTGATTGGTAAAGTGAGTTATTGCCGGTAAACTTCGATAGTTACTGGTAACCTCCTCATAATCAAAATCGCCCTTTAGTCGAGATTCAAAGTACGCCCGAGCGTAATTGAAAATTTCGGGGTGGGCATTACGGAACATATAAATAGACTGTTTATCATCACCTACTAAGAAAATAGTTGGTTTTATCTGTTGTTCTTGTTTGATACCAAGTCCTGCAAACCATTCTTCGGTAAGCTTTCTAATAATTGCCCATTGAAGAAAGCTTGTATCCTGAAATTCGTCTACTAAAATATGATCCGTATGCTCATCGAAAAAATAAAGGACATTTGCCCAATTGGGGTTTTCAGTTAAAATTTTATATGTAAGAATTTCCAAATCAGCAAAATCAACTAAATTGCGTTCTTTTTTTAACTTGCTAAACTCTTCAAGAAAGCAGTTTGTAAAAAGATCTACAGCTTCCTTGAGCCATTTTTGATTATTTAATTGATTAACAATCCGATAACAATCAAAAATTTTTTTATACCATTCATTTTCAAGAGGAGATTTTTTAGCGCTTCGAAGTTTTCCAGAACTTTGTAAGAATTTATGCTTAATTATTTCGAAATTTTGTATTATTTTTTCGATATTTTGAGCTTCTAACGGATTTAAGATAAGATTTTCAAATTCCGGGATTTTTTGAATCGTTATAGGGTGATTTTTTAACTCTTCGACTATTACGAAAAGCTCATTTAATCCTTCGGTAACTGCAATCTGAACCCGTTCTTGTGTCAAACGTCTTTCGTACAATGCTCCAAATAGTTCTTCAATTATTCCCCATCCTTTAAATTTTTGATTGGCTATTATATACACAAGCCTCTGATAGTCTTTCAATTCAGGCCCGCTTTTTTCGATTTTTGACATTGCTTCAACAATTGAAAGTTTCTGTAGATAAGAACTATCCGACAAAACATCTAAATCGTATTCGTAACCGCATAGCTGGGCAAAGCGTTTGAGGAGCGAAAGGCAAAAGGAATCAATCGTTTTAATTCGCAGAAGCATCGATTTTTCAATAATCTTCTTATATAACTCGGGATTCTCTTGTTTAAGAATCTGAAATATTCGAGCTTTCATTTCGGCAGCTGCTTTTTCAGTAAAGGTAATAGTTAATATCCGTTCCGGTAAAACTCCGTTTTCTAATAGCTCAATATAACGCCGGGCTAGACGTTCTGTTTTCCCCGATCCGGCTGGTGATAAAACAATCTTACTCTTAAGCATTATTCTTGTCCTTTATATCCTCTTCGGTTTCTCTTTTTGTTAATGAGATTGGGCAAAGTGAACTGTGTTGACAATAATAACATACATCCTGTTGTGAAACTTGATTAAAGTATCCGCCAATAATCTTTCGGATGTTTTCCCGAACAGATTCACAAGCTACATCGATAAAAAAGTTAAGCGTTTGCCCATCGTTATTAAGCCATTTCACGTTACACTCCGGCAACGAATAAATTCCAGCTCTTATAACATCCAGTTTCAAACGGCTCTTTACTAACAAAGCATATAACGGCAACTGGAGAGTTATGCCTTTCTTTATATTATTAGCACTTAGATTATCTACCTTACCAGTTTTATAATCAAAAATATAGGCTTGTCGCGTATTGTGATTTAAATCAATGCGATCTATTTTCCCCGAAATTATAATATCTGAGTCAAAATTAAGTTTTAATTTGCATTCGGTTTTATATGGTAAATAGCCTTCGGCTCTTAATCGGTTTTCTTGATCTAAAAAAAGTTTACTGTAATCAGTGATAATTTTACGCACAACATCAGCACGCAGTCTTGTAACTTTATTCTCGTTGAGTGTCGCTTCTAGGGCTTTAATTAATTCTTTTTCTAAATTCTCAATTGGTGGTACATTATTTTTATATAACCGGTTGAATATCTCATGGACAACAGTGCCCCAAAATGTTGCTTCAGGCCGGTAATCCGGTTCGCGTAACAATTCTAATTTCAAAAGATTTTCAAGATAGAATCTATAATTACAACGTGCATATTTTTCTAGCTCGGTAACTTGAAAATATAACTTTTTAGTATTAACTTTTTTAAAATGATTTTTAATTATATTCAACGCTTCGGGATCATTATGAAAATCCGGCGATTTTAAAAATGTATCAAGTAACGGATTTTTGCCAGTTTTGTAATACTCCTGTTCCCCTAAATACCGCTGATAATCTTCATAAGAAAAAATCGCATTAGTAAGAGGCATTTGAATAGCATTATCACCAAGAAAAGGCGAAGGCAAAAGCAACTTGTCTTCCTCCATGTTATGATAAGACAGCACGGTCCGAACTCGCGCAGTATTAATTAAGCGAAAAAAATGAAACCGAGTGCGCACTAAATGTTTTTTAAGTGATGGAAGATTTAACACCTCTTTAAACCACTCAGGGACGATCGGATCAAAATGCGCAGGTCCGGGAAACTTTTCTTCACTTAGCCCCCCAAAGAAAAGATAATCACAGTCAAGCCCCCGGGTATCCATAAAAGATACCACTAAAACACCGCGGCGGGCTAATTGGGGCATAAGTTCAGTCTGATCAAAATAATATTTTAAAATTTTTTGAAATTCCTGAAGTGTTATTTCATACGGACCAAACTCAGCTTCAAATCGCTCAAGTCTCTCTAATAAATCATAAACCAGTGCTCGAATTTCCATAATAGTTTCATCATTTTCATAACCAACACACCATTGAAATTGCGTAATAAGTGCTTTAAAATTCCGGACCAGTTCTTTTAAAGCTCCTTTCTTTTTGGTAAAGTTTCTCAATTTACTTGTTAGTCGTAAAAATATGCCTAGTTCTTTATTAAGTGCACGAAGTTCAAGGATCTTTTCTTTACTTATTCTTTGGCCGGTCTGTTTTAGCATATTCTGATAACTTGCCGAAAGATTTTTCCAATAATCAAATCCTTTGATAATTTCGGTCTTCTTAGAAAGATAGTTTATTGTTTCTTTTAAATTTCGAGAAAATCGTCTAAAATATGGTGACGAAATACAACTTACGACTGAAAGCCTTGGATAATCATTAATAACCGCATTAAGGAGTTCTAACAATATAATCACTGGCTGGGTGCTTGAAAGATTTTTTCCTGAAATGATGGTATATGGAATTCCATATTTTTGAAACACGCGCTTCACAAGATTTTCATATTGATCAAGGCGGCTAAAAGTAACAATTGTCTTATTTAAGTCTAAATCGTTTTTTAATGCCCAATTCTTAATCTGAGTAGCAATAAATTCAACTTCATCTTCGATTGACGGACACACATAATAAGGAAGATCCGTATGAATTGGTGGCAAATCTGGTAATTTTTCTTCTTGTAATAAATTCAGATTTCTTAGAAATACTAAAAATTCCTGAGGCAAAGCATAGGCGTCTGGATTGCGGGAATCATAAAACGATAATGCATATACCCGCTGCGCATTTTTAATTAACGCTGTTACAACTTGTTCTTCAAGCGCTGTGAGGTCATAGAAAAATCCATCTAAAATTAAGGTATTTATTTTCACATGTTTTTGAATAAGTTCAATGGCAAATCGGAAAATATCTTCGGTATCAATCCAATCTCGTTTATTCAAGGTTTGGCTGTAAACTTCATAAATTTCTAAAGCCCCGGAAAGCCGTTCTTCGCGCTCATCAAAACCTGAAATATATTTTTTTGCAATATTCTCATTTATTAGTTTTTTTAAGTCCTTACTGGTTTTATCAGGGGCGTATTGTTTTAACTCCCGGATAAAATTGGCAATAATTTTACCGTAACCAACCGATGGCGCCTGCTCTTGATTGTGCGTGCTAAAAATTTTCCGAGCTAGTTGAGCTATAAGAAGCGGTTTTAAAAAGTCCGGAAGAACTCGAACCGGTGGATGATACTGCGAAAATACTTCTAATACATATTGTTTAATTGTATAGCACCGAGGAGGAATATAAGCATTTAACCCAATTAAATTTTTAAAACCTACTTGGGCATCACGAATCTTCTGAATTGTCGGTCCAATATAAACAATTTGAGAAAAATCTTTGCCCGTAATATTTTCAATTGCCTTCTTAAAAAGAAATTCAGTAGTTCCTTGGGTTCCAAACGGAACAAGATAAACTTTACCTTTCATTTTACAGGGAAAAACACCTTAGCGTATTATGCCCAAGCCTTAAACTGAAATTACGCCTCGGTCAGTTCGCTTTGAGACTTGCTTTCTTGCGCTTCAATTTGCTCTGAAACGTTTGTTGAGGCTTGGGATGCGAGTAATTTCTTCTTTTCTTTTCTCCTTTTATGTTTTAACTTAATTAAAAAACGTTTTCGCTTTTGTTTACTTTTGGTGCGTGCCATAGTTACTCTTCTATTACCTTATAAACAATATCATTTTCATGAGCATGGGCAATGACTTTAAGACCAATCGACTGACCAATTTCAGCTCGTTCCACATTTTTATGCTCAATCTGCATCGATTCAACTTTTTGGGTAAAGTCGGATGTGTGACCTTTAATATGAATGGTATCACCAACTGAAAGTGAATCATCGGTTAATTCCACTACCGCAACACTGATTTTGCCAAAAAAATGTGTTACTTTGCCAACCTTTTTTTCAATCATACCTACCTCCCTTAGGGATAAATTTTTTCAAGCATTCGAGGATAAGGAATTGTCTCCCGAACATGACTTAGTCCACAAAGCCAAGCCACAGTCCGTTCAACACCTAAACCGAATCCGGAATGCGGAAAAGTTCCATATCTTCGGGTATCTAAATACCACTCAAAAGCCTCACGCGGTAGCTTATGTTCCATAATCCGCTTTTCTAAAGTCTTTAAGTCGTCCTCACGTTCACCACCACCGATAATTTCGCCGTAGCCCTCAGGAGCCAAAACATCCACACCAAGTGCTAAATTTTCATCATTAGGATCACGTTTCATATAAAAAGCTTTACATTGTGCTGGATAATGGGTTATCATCAAAGGCCGATCATAAAGTGATGAAAGAATCGTCTCTTCATCGCCACCGAAATCATCACCCCATTTTGTTGGATTACCATGCTCGTTTAACTTCTTTACCGCTTCGGTATAAGTTAACCGGGGAAAAGGCTTTTTGACCGCTTCAAGTTTAGTAATGTCACGTTCCAGAACCTTAAACTGCTCTTGACATTCTGAAAGCACCCGGGCAACAATATAACATAAAAAATCTTCAGCAAGATCCATAATATCTTCAAGATCCGCAAAGGCAACTTCCGGTTCTACCATCCAAAATTCTGTCAAATGCCGTCGAGTTTTAGATTTTTCAGCACGGAATGTCGGACCAAAACAATATACTTTATTAAATGCTGCCGCATTGGGTTCATTGTAAAGTTGTCCGGACTGAGTAAGATAAGTTTTCATTCCAAAATAATCAACCTCAAAAAGAGTTGTCGTGCCTTCAACTGCTGCAGGCGTTAGTATCGGAGTATCAACCAAAATAAATCCCTGATTATCAAAGTAATCCCTTATTGCTCGAATTAACCGGGCTCGGATCAAAATTATTGCATGTTGCCTTCGTGAACGGAGCCATAAATGGCGATACTTCATTAAAAACTCAATTCCATGCTCTTTAGGTGTAATTGGATAATCCTCAGCAATCTGAATAACCTCCATATTTGAAGCAACAAGCTCATAACCACCAGGTGCACGGAGATCTTTTCTTACTACTCCTTTAACATAAACTGATGACTCCTGAGGAATCCGATCCGAAAGCTCAAAAATATCAGGCGCAACATCTTTTTCGGAAAAAACACATTGGATAATTCCGGTCCCATCACGCAATAGTACAAAACGCACCTTACCCGAAGAACGCCGATTATAAACCCATCCCGCTAAAGTAACCTCGCGACCTTCATAATTACCAATATCACGAATTAGCACAAGCTTCTTTTTCATCATGCTCTTAGTTTTTAAGTTATTCTAAAAAGAAATTTTCCAAAAGTCAATAGTAAAAACAAACTTCAATAAAGAATACCCTAAAACATTATTGGCATTAAATATTACTGATCAATAATATTTTAACAGGGCCTAATTTTTTATTAATTAATTGAAAATCAAATAACTATTAAATTCAACTGGTAAAGTAGTGAGCGCTCCGGGGTACGGCAAACGTAATAACTCTTAAGATTCTCATTTAATAGCCCGAAAGTAAAAGTGTTTATAAATTAACTTCTGTCTTTTTGCGTATCGATTTAAATTCTTGAGAGAAATAAAACACCGAATAGGTAGCGATAAAATAATTAAGCTTTTAAGTCTGTATTTAGTTGTAGGTAAGTAAGACCGAAAAAACGGTTAGCTGTTGCAGTTTGTAACTTGGTATTTATTTATTAAATTAAATCAAAATTGACTAATCGCAATTTTTTTTATATAATAAAAGAAAAAATAAAAGAAAAATAGAAAGGAACAATTATGGAATTAATTAGAAAAACAATTGGTGAAATTTTAGAAGAAAATGCCCAAAAATATCCTAACAATGAAGCTGTTGTTTATGTTGATGATAATCTCCGCTATACCTGGAGTGAGCTTTTGTCATTAGTTGATAAGACCGCCAAAGCACTGCTTGCTTGCGGAATTAAGCGTCATGACCATGTGGCAATTTGGGGGACGAATAAATTAGAGTGGCTTCTGACACAACTTGCTACTGCGCGCATAGGTGCAGGTTTAGTTACGGTAAATCCGGAATGGAAGTCATCGGAAGTCGAGTACGCATTAAAACAATCTGATACTAAAGCTTTAGTGATGATTGAAGGTTTTGAAAAAAAGAGCGGTGATAAGATCCACCAGTATAACTACATCGAAATTCTCAAGGAGGCTTGTCCGGAACTTGAAGAAGCATTTGGTACTGATCTGAAACTTAGTCGTTTTCCAGAACTTAAAAAAATTATTCTTATTAATCGAACTCCGCTAATTCCTAAATGGGCACTTGCATGGTCTGATTTTATAAAATTAGCTGATAATATCTCAGAAGAGGTCTTCCAAGCTGCTATAAAGGAAACAAGCCCGGATGATGTCTGCCTTATTCAATACACCTCAGGTACCACCGGTTTTCCTAAAGGTGCAATGCTAACTCATTATAATGTAGTCAATAATGCTCGAGCTGGTGCTTATAATTTAGAATTAACACCATTAGATAGAGTTTGTATTCCTGTGCCCTATTATCATTGTTTTGGAACTGTTTTAGGTAATCTCTTATGTATTACAACTGGTGCAACAATGGTTGTGCCGGCAGAACATTTTAATGCACGTAAGACTCTAATCGCAGTTGAGAAAGAAAAATGTACTGTAATTCATGGTGTGCCTTCAATGTTTATTAGCGAGTTAAACGATCCTGAGTTTTCTAAATTTAATCTTTCAACTCTACGTACCGGAATTATGGCCGGTGCTCCTTGCCCAATTGAATTAATGAAAGATGTTGTTTATAAAATGGGCGCAAAGAAAATGACAATTGTCTACGGTTTAACCGAAGCTAGCCCAATCACGCATCAAACTCGTCCTAATGATAGTATTGAACGCCGAGTGAGCACTGTTGGTAAACCGATTGAACATGTTGAGGCCAAAATTGTTGATCCAATTACCGAAAAAGAACTTGGAGTTGGCGAGGTTGGCGAAATTTGGGTTCGCGGTTATAATGTTATGAAGGGTTATTACAAAAAACCTGAAGAGACTGCTAAAGCTATTACTAAGGATGGTTGGCTCCGGACCGGTGATTTAGGTGTCAAAGACGAAGAGGGGTATTATAAAATTGTCGGGCGTTATAAAGATATGGTGATTGTTGGAGGACATAATGTCTATCCTGCAGAGGTTGAAGAAGCTTTACGCACAATATTCGCTGATGAGATTATGGATGTCCATTGTGTTGGTGTTCCCCACAAGGTACTCCAAGAAGTTGTTGCTGCGGTTATTAAACTTAAACCTAATAAAACCCTGACTCTTGAAGAAATTCGTGCCCGTTGTGAG
>JANXBB010000106.1 GCA_025061975.1 Caldifarciminota bacterium
GCTGGAGAGTAAGGGAGAGTAAATTTATTAGCATAGCCATTTCCTTCATTATAAAAAGCATAGGCGTTATCCATTTCGCCGTCGTCATATCTAAGTTCAGCCGGCGAACCACAAACTTGTGCTTCACGCATTCTAACATCGTTAGCCGGTCGGGCATCGCCGGGTAGCAATGAGCGCACTACAATATAATATATGCCTTCAACATTCGGAGTCCAGTTAGGTGTAAAGACAACTTCTAAAACTGAATCCGGAAGCAATTCTGATGTTACAGTATAGCTTGAATTAAAAACATCTTCACCGGCATCATTATACACTGTGCAGACCACAGCAAAGTTTTGTTCGGGCTCGGTCCCATTATTATGAATAATGCACGACAATGCTGCATTCCCAGGATTCGGTAGAAAGTAACCTTGACTATTATCAACTGCGCGAACTTGAATATCATGCACTTGTACATTTTCTTCACGCTTCACAATCGCTGCAATACAATAATCGAAGCTTGCATAATTCCACGGTCCGGTTGAATAAAGTCCCCAAACATTTCGGTCTGGGCCGGATACGGATTGACCACATAAATGAAAAAGGGTATCAGTATCATAAATTTTTACATAGCGGCAACCTGCCCAAAAATCCTCAACACCGAGCCGAATATTCAATGAAGAAACATCGTATACAAACCAAGCAGCCCCCACACCTGCGGGTAAAGAATCTCTTGCATAACCCAGATATAAAATAGTACCAGGATAAGCATTATTATCCGAGTAAATGAGCAATGAACATCCGGCAACGCAGGGATTAGTATTTCCGTACAAGAGACCACGTTGTTTTGCAATTAATATGGTTTTTAAAGTACACGGGGCTATCGGTGTAAGCCGAGCCATGCGGAATCGTTGAGGGTTAGAAAAATAATAATATGGTGAGCCCCCATAGGTGTTTACTAAAGTATCTAATGTCTGCTCTATAGGGCCAGGATTTATTGTAATAAGCTCATATGAACTGGGGAGTTTAAGCGGAATCTCGTTAAGTAAATTGGCATTTAGTTTAACAACCGGTGTATTACTATTTGCAATGCTTACTAATATAAGCACTGCAGTGATACAGAGTATCTTACGCATCGTTTACCTCCTTGATTTTTAAGCAAGGGGTGGCAGAGCCACTTAAAAAACCGGTAATAAGGGGTCTTACCACTTTTTTCCCTTGCTTCCCTATACTTTTATTTTTACCCCTCATTACCGGTGCCTAATAAATTTTTACGCAACTACCCAATAAACCTTAAATCTCTAAATTATATCTATAAATTTTTCTTTGTCAAGAGGTTTTATTTTTACCCTTAGTTATTCTTCAATAACAATATTTATAAGACGTTTGGGCACATAAATTATCTTTAAAATCTTTTTGCCTTCAAGATATTTTTTAATCTTTTCATCAGCCAATGCTTGAGCTTTAATCTTTTCTTCGTCATAATCTTTAGGTACTTCAATTTTTGACCGCAGCCGGCCTTGAATTTGGATTGGAATAGTAATTGTATCAAAACTTATCGCATTGGGATCATAATCAGGCAAGCTTCCTTCAAAAATGCTACAGTCTTTGCCTGAATATTTAAGCCAGTAATGTTCGCTAATATGCGGAGCAAACGGTGCAAGTAATTTTAAGAATACTCCAAGCGCATATTTAAAGACAATACTGTTTTTATCTTGAAAGCTTGTTAAGTCGTTTAAAAACTCCATTAAACAGGCAATTGCGGTGTTATACTGAATCCGTTCTGCGTCTTCAATCACTTTCTTAATTGTCTGATTTAACCTAATATAAAGATAACGCTCGGCTTCAGTTGTCAGATAACTGCTTAACAATTTACTATTGTCTAATTCTAAAAGCGGTTTATGTTCATTAAAAAGTGCTCGGATCCTACTTAGAAATCTTTTAACTCCAATTACTAAGTCATCTGTCCAATCAATCTCTTTTTCAGGTGGTGCGGCAAACAGCACCGCTAATTTACAGACATCAGCTCCGTGTTCTTTTAAAAAATCACCAAGCCAAACACCATGACGCTTAGAACTTGACATTGTAATACCGTGAAGCTTTACCATTCCATGGGTATGAAGGGTAATACAAGGCTCAGAACAGTTAACAAATCCTAAGTCCCGTAAAACTTTAGTGAAAAACCGAAAATAAATCAAATGTCCGGTGGCATGCTCAATACCACCAATATACTCATCAATCGGCATCCATTGATTAGCTTTTTGCGGATCAAAAGGCATCTTATCATTCTTCGGATCGGTATAGCGTAAGAAATACCAAGAAGAGTCAACAAAAGTATCCATAGTATCAGGATCACGTAAAGCTTTATTTTTACATTTAGGGCAAGTAGTATTAATAAACTCCGCAACTCCGGCAAGAACCGATTTACCTTTAGGTGTATAATCTTTAACATTTTTGGGCAAAAGCACCGGTAGCTCTTCATAAGGCACCGGCACAATTCCGCATCGTTCACAGTGAATCATGGGTATCGGTGTCCCCCAGTAACGCTGACGCGAAATAAGCCAATCTTTAAGCCGATAATTAACAGTCTTTTTGCCGAGCCCTTTTTCTTCTAAATATTCAGTAATCTTTTTTATTGCTTCACTACTGGGAAGGCCGTCAAACTCACCAGAATTAGTCATAACTCCAGGTTCAGTATAAGCTTGCTCCATAGTTTTAGGATCAAGCTTAACGCCTGGAGGATTAATCACTACTTTTATCGGTAGCTTATATTTTTGTGCAAACTCAAAGTCGCGTTGGTCATGAGCCGGCACCGCCATTATTACACCAGTCCCATAAGATGCTAAAACAAAATCAGCAATAAATATCGGAATCCTCTCATTAGTTAACGGATGAATCGCATAACGCCCGCTAAAAACTCCGCTCTTGGGGGTCTCTTTTGCCGTGCGGTCAATCTCTGATTTTTTAAGTGCTTCGCTAATAAACTTTTTAACCTCTTCTTCATACGGAGTGCCTAATGCAATTGTCTCAGCTAATGGAGCATCGGGAGCTACTGCCATAAACGTTACACCATAAATCGTATCAGGTCGGGTAGTAAAAATTGGAAGTGGTGTTCCATCTTCAAGCTTAAAATAGATCTCTACCCCCTCGCTTCTACCAATCCAATTTTCTTGCATAATTTTCACCGGCTCGGGCCAGCCTTTAAGTTCTTTTAAGCCATCAAGTAATTCTTGCGCATATGCAGTAATTTTAAAATACCACTGCGTAAGTTTGCGTTTTTCAATTATCGCACTACAAGTTGACCGCCAGCAACGGCCTTCAATAACTTGTTCATTAGCTAACACGGTCTGACAGTTGGGGCACCAATTAACATAAGATTCTTTGCGATAAGCAAGTCCGCGCTCATAAAACTTAATAAAGAAATACTGATTCCATTTGTAATATTCCGGTTCGCAAGAGGTAACCTCGCTATCCCAATCATAACCAATTCCTAAATCCATAAGGTGCTTTTTAGAGATTGCAATATTTTCCTTAGTCCATTTTTCGGGGTGGATGCCGTGAATTATTGCCGCATTTTCCGCTGGAAGTCCAAAAGCATCCCAGCCGAATGGATGAAGCACATCATAACCGCGTAGTTTCTTAAAGCGCATAACAGTATCGCCAATTGTATAATTCCGCGAATGTCCGATATGTAAATCGCCTGAAGGATAAGGAAACATCACCAGCACATAATACTTCTTTTTCGGATTAGGACTTGTTTTAAAAATCCCCCGACGTTGCCAAAATTCTTGAATCTGCTTTTCTATTACTTTAAAGTCTTCGGTCATTTTCCAGCTCCTAATTCTTTATAATTTTTACTTGTGCGAATTAAAAGCTTTTCTAATAAAATATGGCTATTAGTATAACCTGATTTTATCTTGCGGTCAATCTTTAATAATTCATAACTAAAATCAACTAGTTCTTTTGCACTCCAGGCTTGAGCATATTTTAAAAGCCGATTATAACGCTTTTTACTTAATCCTAAAAGCTCTCCGGCATTTGAAAGTTTTACCAAAAGAACTTCAAACGCTAAACGTGCCAAACTTGATATCACAACTGCCAAATGAACTTGAGCTGAAGTTAGCCTTAAAAAATTACGTAGGGTATTTTTTAGATCACGCTCAAAACACGCGTTAAGAAAATCATCAATATTACCCTCTTTTGATACGCCACAAGTGGCTAAAACAATATCTGAAGTAACTTTTGAGTTTTTGTCTAAATATGTTTTAATTTTCTTTAGCTCCTGCACAATATTTAAATAATTATTGCCTACCATTTCCATTAATAATCGTGCAGCATCATAGTCAATTGTAAGACCTAATTCTTTAGCTGTTTTTAAAATCTGCTGAATTTGCATAACTTCATCCGGTTCATAAAAATTAAGCACTGCTAGTGAATAATTATCAAGTAAATTTTTTACATTATTATCATACTTACTTTCAATCACTAAAGTTGTTATGGGGTTTTTTTTAAGGAGCGTTGTTAGTTCTAAGAGTTTTTTTTGTGCCGATAAAGAAAGATTTTGAAAGTCGCTAATTAAAAGCAATTGACGTTCGGCCCAAAGTGAGTGAGTATAAATGTTAGAAAGAAAATTATTTACTTGCTCATTACTAACTGATGTCGCGCACGAAAGTTCAATAGTTTTTTGATACTTGCCGGTTTTCTTTAACTCCTCAATAAATTCGTATTTTGCTGGATGGTCAGAACCGAACAAAAAATATACCGGATAAATTACTCCTTCTTTGAGTTTATGAAAATATGTAGTGTAGGGAATGCTTGTTTGTTTTTTAAATTCGCGCATTTTTATTATCTTAATTAACCGTTACAGTGATGTCAATGGATGTTTGTATTATTTCTTTTAGTTCTTAAAAATTTTTCGTGCTCGGCGAATGTTTTGCTAAAGTAATGTCGCCCATCTTTACTGACTGCAAAATATAAATAGTTAGTCTTTTGGGGAAATATTGCCGCTTGTAACGATGCTTGTCCGGGATTACAAATTGCTGTCGGGGGTAATCCTAAATTTAAATAAGTATTATAAGGTGACGGCAGTTTTGTGTCTTCAAGGGTTAAAACATTTTTTGGATGCTCAAGAATATATTGAATTGTCGCACAAGACTGTAAAGGCATTTTGCGCCGCAAGCGATTATAAAACACCGAAGCAATTATAGGCCGTTCCTCATCTAACTTTGCTTCTTTTTCTACTAAACTCGCAATTCGTACGATACTATCTAACCAATATGGATTTTTTATATCACTTATTTTTGATATTATCTCAAAAAATCGCTTAACCATACGTTTAATTATCTCTTCAGGGCTTGAGTTAAATAGAAAATCATAACTGTCGGGAAATAGATACCCTTCCAGAGATTGGGCTTTAATATTAAGCGAATTAATCAGGTCTTGGTTATGACAAGCTTTATAAAACTCATCTTTGGAACATATTCCTTCTTTATCTAAAAGTTCGCCGATCTGTTTTATGGTATATCCTTCGGGAATAGTAATAAAAATTTTTTGCTCTCCACCAATGCTTAAAGTTTTTAGGAGTTTTAATAATTTTTCATTAGGAGTAAACTTATAGCGCCCGGGCTTTATCTTTTTGTCATAGCCTAAAATTCGTGCCCAAATGATAAATACATTGGGATTACGAATTATTCCGGCGTCAAAAAGCTTTTGTGCAACAGTAGTTGCTTTCTCATGGGGATAAATTGTAATTGTCCGTGGACTTTGAGGCGTGGCGAATATAAAAAATAAAAGAAGTAATAATCTCACTTTTTTCGTGTTTTTTGAAGATAATCTTGCAGAATAAGAATTGCCGAAATTTTGTCAACCAGTCCTTTAGGTGGTGTTGGTTTACGCTTCACACGCTCTTGAATCTGCTTGGCAATTTCAGTTGTAAGACGTTCATCAAGTAGTTCTACGGGTATCTTTAGCACTTCTTCTAAAGTTTTTTTAAATTCAAGCACTAAAAGACCAATTCGTGTAATTTTGCCTGACATTGAAAGCGGATAGCCAAGCACAATTTTTTCAACATTTTTTTCTTCAACCAAAGTTTTCAATTTTGTTATGACTTCAGAAATGTCCTTATAAGAAATACTTTCAAGCCCGCTGGCAATAACCTGCATCTCATCAGAAATTGCTAAACCAATCCGCCGTGTACCAAAATCAATCGCTAAGACTCGTCCCATTTATTTTTTAATCGGGAGTAATTTTATATAATCATACATTGTGCCTTGTGCTTTGTTAATTTCTAAACTCTCAACGATTTCTTGATATTTAACACCTAACAATCCCGCACCTAAAATTACTGCGCCTTCGGCCGCTTCTTTGGCAACCTTCGCTTTCCGGTTTAAACTTCGAACCGCAAGAGTTGGAAAATGTTGCTTGAGCGATTTTAAAAGATAGTTCTTAATAATTAATTCTCGAGTAAGTCGCCCTGAAAGTATTAGTTCGTAAGGTTTAGGATGGCTTATAAGTAAACATGCAATATCTTTAAGCGCACTTTCAATAAGTAAATTAAATGCATCTTTATTTTGCACTAGTTCGCTAAAATTGTTAATTGGATGAGTAAGTAATGATTGAGCACCACCTTGAAATAATATCTTCTGGGGCATTTTGTTAAATCTTATTGCAAGCTCACCATCAAGATGCCCAGAACCTAAAAAACCGGGAAAACCTGATGTTCCGCCTAAGCCGTCAATTACCTTCCCGTTTTTTACGGCAATTCCGCTGGTAAAACCAAATCCCATTTCTAAAAGGATAAAAGAAGTTTTTGATACTGGAATTTTTCTTTGTTCTATCTGATCCTTGATTGCTAATGCAACAATACAAAGTTTATCCGCTGTCCCCATATCCATTTTGTTTAATTTTCGGTAGTAGGGCACAGTAGGAAGATGAATGACACCTGGGGTAAAATAAACCGGAAGAGATAATTTTTTCATTTTATAGAAAAGTTTCTTTATCCCTTCGTTTACCGAAACACCGCCAGCGCTTTTCTTTTCTAATGGTAAAATAAGTTCTAAATCCTTTGCCGTGGCATTTTGAAGCTTAGTAATTGGCAATCCATATCCTGACGGGCCAATAATTCCATCAACCGGGAGGTGCTTAAGAATCGGGTCTAAAATAATCTCCGGATTTTGTGCTACTTTATCTGTAGGAATTGATAAATCAAGAAAAACTACTTCCCTATTATTTTCATAAAATTGCACCCCATAAAGATCAAAGCTTTTTGTTCCAGGATCAATTCCAATAATTTTTTTCATACTTACTTACTTTTTAAATTGGACAATAAGGATCTGATGCATACCAATCACCAGTTAGCACATAACTTCGTACACGACATCCTCCACAGATCAGTTGATACTTACAGCTTGCACATTTACCGTTTCGATTCTTTTTATTTTGAATTTTTAATATCGTATCCCATCCAATCTCATCAATTGTAAGAGGTGAAAAACTGCAAGGTTTTAACTGACCGTTGGGTTCAATAAATAGATATTCCCCGAAGATACAACCAGCACGTTCTTCAACAACAATCGGCCCATTTTGCGATTTTGCGGATATAAAAATTTGATTTTTAGCACACCAGGACTTAAAAAACGGCTCGTCAACATACACTTGGAGATTGTATTTAGTCTGTATGTTAACAATTTCACCAAAAAGTTTGGGAAGATGCTTTTGTAGTTTAGTTGACTTAAAACCTAAAAACCCGGGTTTAAGTCCTAAAAAGTTTATTTTAGGAATTCCCATTAAATAAGCAAACCTTCCCAAACTTTTAATCTCAAGAGGTGTTGCATTAGCTTCTTGTAAAGTAACATTTATTGAGTCTAAAATTTTATTCTCTTTTGCAATTAAAATTGAATTGATCATTTCGACAAAATCAGCGCCGCGGCGAATGCGTTGGTAAGTATCAGGATTAACGCTGTCAACACTGACAATAACTTTTGCTTTGAGATCAGCGATATCTAAGGCAAGTTTTGTTGAAAATTCCATGCCCGAAGTTATTATAAAAACTATAAGTTCTGAATTATTGCTCTTCATAGCTCGAATAATCTCAAAAATGTCTTTGCGTAAAAACGGTTCGCCACCTTCAATAAGTACCCATTGAGGAGTAACTTGAGAAATCTCCGATGCTAAAATTTGAGCTTGTTGAGAATTTAGCTCAGACGATTTTTTCTTCTTATTACTTTTTGGTGTTAAATACCGACAATGGGCACATGATAAATTACAACTGGTTGTAATTGCCCAGTCAATAAAAATTGGTTTTTGAGGAAAATTTTTTAAATCTAACATTACTCAATTTTATCGGAAATCCTAATAAAGTCAATAAAAAAATGCGGCACAGTAAATCTGTGCCGCATTTTTTATAGAGACTTGACGGGAAATTATTCGATCTCGAGCTTCAGTTCTTTGGGCTTCTCGCTTTCAGCTTTCGGAAGCACAATCTCTAGAATACCATCTTTGTAAGTCGCCTTAGCCTGGGATTTGTCAATCGTCGCCGGAATTGGGATTGTCCGAGAGAATGCACCATAAACGCGCTCGCAGCGGTAGTAATCTTTTTCGCTTACCTCCTCTTCCCGTTTGACTTCGCCTTTGATCGTCACTTCGTCGTCAGTAATAGAGATTGCTAGATCTTTCTTGTCAACCCCAGGCACTTCGGCTTTGATTACGATTTTGTCTTTCTTGTCGATTACATCAACCGCAGGGGTAAAGCCGCGAGATAACATTGAACGAAGACCTCGCTGGGGACGAGAAAACCCAAAGAACCAATCATCAATTTCCCGTCGAAGTTCCTCTAACTCTTTTAGAGGTTCCCATGTTGTTAACCATCTCGTCATATTCTCACCTCCTTTCTTTTTTATTCTTCCAGTTATTTAGACTATAAAAAAAATAAAAAGATGCACTAATGTTGGATAAAAAAATTTAGCGCGCTCTGTTAAAGCCAGTTTAATTAATTTCTTTTACGCGACCGAGAAGGCGGAATGTGGTATGAAGAAAAATCTTGTGCCATGGTGTCCTGAATAAGATTTTCAATGAACTGCAATAACTCTTCATGGATCTTTGTAGGTACTTCAAGGTTACAACAGTGATGACAAAGAGTTATTAATCTGGAATATGCTTGATAAAGTTCTAAGCACTGCGAACACATTGCAAGGTGTTGAGCGAGCGCAATTCGCATTTCTTGATTTAGCTCTCCATCAATGTATTCAAACAAGTAATTTTTTATATTATAACAGCTTATCATTGTTGAAGATATTTTTCTAATTTTTCTCTTAAAAATACTCTTCCCCGATGAAGTCGGGACTTAACTGCAGCTACTGATATTTTAAGAGTTTTACTTATTTCTTTATTAGATAATCCTTGAAGATCCCGAAGCACAACAACTGTGCGATAATCAGCCGGTAACTCGTTAATTGCTAACTGTAAAACTTTGCGCATGCGTTCGCGTTGATAAATTTCTTCAGGACTTTGCCGATAGTCCGGAATCTCGCGAGTAAGCTCATCTTCACTGGTTTTAGTAGGTTCATCTAACGAATATGTTTTGTCTTCTTTTTGTCGTTGTTTTAAACGAGTTAAACAAACATTGGTTGTAATTCGATAAATCCAAGTGTAAAAACTTGATTCGCTGCGAAA
>JANXBB010000147.1 GCA_025061975.1 Caldifarciminota bacterium
AATTCAATTTACTCCGGATCTGATGCCCTCAGATATTACGGGCACGGAAATAATTGAGGAAGATCCGATAACACATAAACGAACATTTCGGTTTATTAAAGGACCGATTTTTGCTAATATTGTATTAGCTGACGAGATCAATCGAACTCCGCCTAAAACTCAAGCAGCGCTTTTGCAGGCAATGCAGGAGCACAAAGTTACAGTTTCCGGGGTTACTCATTTATTGCCTGAGCCTTTTTTTGTTTTAGCAACACAAAATCCAATCGAGCAAGAAGGGACTTATCCGTTACCTGAAGCTCAGCTTGATCGTTTTATGTTAAGTATTTATATTGATTATCCTTCCTTTGATGAAGAGTTAGAGATTGTGAAAAACACTACTTCAGCTTATGCCCCGGATTTAAATAAAGTGCTTAACAGCCAAGAAATTTTAAAGCTTCAGAAGTTAGTCCGGCGAGTGCCGGTAGCTGATGATGTGATTAAATATGCGGTAAAACTTGTGACCCTGACACGGCCCAATAATGACAATGAGCTTAAATTTGTTAAAGAATGGATCAGTTGGGGTGCCGGTCCACGAGCATCACAGTATTTAATTTTAGGTGCTAAAGCTCGTGCAATTTTGGATGGTAGATATACTCCGACGCGAGATGATATTCGCGCAGTAGCAAAAAGTGTCTTGCGTCATAGAATAATTACTAACTTTAATGCAGAAGCTGAGGGAATAAAATCCGAGGATATAATTGAACGAATTCTTTCAGTAATAAAATAAATTATAATGTTACTTAGGAGCTAAAAATGGTTACGGTAAAGAAAAGTAAACTTTTAATTAATGTTAATGCGGTTCCGAATGGAGTAACAAAGATTAGCAAAGAACTCGACGCAAATGATTTAGATCTTGGGCATTTAGAGTTTTGTAGTCCGATAAAAGTAGATTTAGAACTTACCAAAAATGCTAATAATGTTCGAGTAACTGGTACGGTGGATTTTTGTCTTAAACTTATATGTGTTAATTGTTTAGAAGAATTTGAAAGGCAGTTTTCAGAGAAGGTCTATCAGGAGTACATTCGTGTTGCAGCTAAAAAGATTCCTTTTGTTGAACAACTAGAAGAGGTTGATTTTATTCGTGAGTACTATTCTCAAGATTTTTTTGACTTAAGCCCATTAATTCACGATATAATAATTCTAGCAATACCTTTAGCACCTTGGTGTCGAGTTGACTGTAAGGGAATTGAATAACACAAACAGGAGGCTATGATGCAGAGATTAATTTTCATAGTTTTAAGTTTTTTTCTTGTGAGTATGAGTTTAGGAAACACTCAAACAGGCTATTTAACAGTAAATACCCAACCTTTAGGTAAAATTGTTTATTTGGATGGAGATTCGATTGGAATTACTCCAATAATCAATTATCCGTTAAAACCCGGCGAATATACTATTAGCCTTTATCCGTCAGAGCAGATTGAAAATGAATACTGGCGCTTGGCCCAAGGCAATCTTTGTAATAAATGTTCTTCGTTGTGGGAATTGACAAAAATCGGGGCCGGAACAAAGCGAATAAAAATTGAGCCGGGTGTTGTGACCGAGGTTTTCTTTTCAGATAAAAGAATAAATTGTGCCCCGACTAAAGCTAAGTTTGCTTTAGGAAGTGTGTCAATAATTGGATTTACAATACCGTTTATTTTAGGATATTTTCTTGGTCGATAGCATACAAAGCTAAAACGAGTCGATGTGTAAAATTCTAAGATTGGCGGTTTTTATTCTGCTAATTATTATGTTGGCCCAAGCTCAAAATTCCCCAGTCAACTTTCGGGAAGCAATGTTTTACCGAAAGTTAGATAACAAAAAAGTTGTTTGTGAACTTTGTCCGCGATCCTGTGTAATTTCTTCCGGGAAAAGAGGGTTTTGTCGCAACCGAGAAAACGTTGATGGGAAACTTTATTCAGTGGTATATAATCGCCCAGTATCAATAGGAATCGAGCCTATAGAAAAAGCACCTTTTTATCATTTTATGCCCGGAGCGATGCGACTTACTTTAGCAACGGTTGGGTGCAATCAACACTGTAAGTACTGCCAGAATTGGGAGATTTCTCAACGATCGGTAGAAGAAGTGGAAAATTATTATTTATCACCTGAGGATATTATAAAATTAGCTCAAGAGAAAAAAGTTAAAATTATTTGTTTTACATATACCGAGCCCATTGTTTTTTATGAGTACATGTATGATATTGCAAAATTAGCTCGGAAGGAAGGGTTAAAAAGTGTTGTTGTGACTGGCGGATACATTAATCCGAAACCACTGCACGAGCTAACTAAGGTTGTAGATGCAATAAAAATCGATTTGAAAGGTTTTAACGAAAAATTTTATAATGAAGTTTGCAATTCCGAGTTAGCGCCGGTTTTAGAGGCAATTAAAATTGTAAAGCAATCAAATGTTCATTTAGAAATTGTAAATTTGGTTGTTCCGACTTTAAATGATGATACCAACGAAATTAAAGCAATGTGTCTTTGGATAAAAGAAAATATAGGAAGTGAAGTTCCAATTCATTTTTCGCGTTTTTTCCCTCAGTATAAATTGCAGAAATTACCGCCAACTCCGATTACTACTTTAGAGCGTAGTGCTCAAATTGCTAAACAGGTAGGGCTTAAATATGTATACTTAGGGAATGTTTTCGGACACGAATTAGAAAATACGTATTGTCCACAATGTCACAAATTACTTATTAAGCGGCAAGGTTATTCAATACTAGAAAATAATATTTTAAAAGGACAATGTAAATTTTGCGGTGAAAAAATTTATGGAGTTTTCTAAAACGTAAAATGGCTGCCGAGGTTTATTTTATCGCTCCTAAGCAAATAAGTTCCCGAACATTAGAAAAAGTTTTTGCAAGAACAAGATTTTTAGAGCAATTTACTTTAAAGGATCGATTAGCACTTAAGGTTCATTTTGGTGAAAAGAATAATTACAACCATCTCGCACCGGAATATGTTAAAATGATAATTGAGATAATAAAAAAATCCCAACTTAAAGTTTCTGTCGTTGAGACCTCTTCGTTATATCGAGGTGCTCGGCAAAATCGTACAGCACATCTGAAATTAGCAATTGAACACGGATTTTCTGAAGAATATTTAAATGCGCCAATTGAAATATTAGACGGCGAGCGCGGCGAGGAATATTTTGAGGTGCCGACGCCTTTTACTAGTGTAAAAAAAGCCAAACTTGCCAGAGGTCTTCAGAATTTTTCAGGCATAGTAAATTTAGCGCATTTTAAAGGACATTTTGTTGTCGGTTTTGGCGGAGCCCTAAAAAATATTGCGATGGGTCTTGCTGCGAAAGGTGGCAAATTAGAGATGCATTCCGAAACTAAGCTTTCAATTAAAGAAGTAAAGTGTCAAAAATGTAAAAAGTGTCTTGAAGTTTGTCCGGCTCAAGCGATTTTGATTACGGAAACCTCATCGCTGATAACTAATAAATGTGTTGGTTGTGCGTGTTGCGTAGAAGTATGCCCGATTGGGGCAATAAAGATTAATTGGGATTCAGCGTCAGAGACTACTCAAGTAAGAATGGCTGAGTATGTTTGGGCGATTCTTCAGAACCGCCGAGCAATTCATTTTAATTTTGCAATAAAGATTACTCCGAATTGCGATTGTATGGACTTTACTGAAGATCCGATGATGCCCGATATTGGGCTTTTTGCATCATTAGATCCGGTAGCTTGTGACAATGCAGTTTGGGAGCAGGTTCATATAGCAATTAGAAATTTATATCCACAGCTTAATCCTGAAATAATTCTTGAATATAGCGAAAAGATTGGATTGGGAACGAGAAAATACAAACTAATAGAAATAAAAGATGAAGAATAATTTAGAAATTCAAACGGAGGTTTTTTCAGGACCTATAGAATTATTAGTTTATCTGGTTCGTAAGAACGAAATTGATATTCTAGAAATTCCGATAAGTAAAATTACCAATGAGTATTTACAATACTTAAAAACAGCTCAAAGTTTAAACATTGAGTTGGGGATTGAATTTCTTTTAATGGCAGTAGTTTTAATTCGCTTAAAGATCACAAGTCTTTTACCCTCGACAACCTCTCAAGAGGAGTTACCGGAGTCGAAAATGAGTTTGGAAGAGATTATTGCTGAGTATAGAAAATATACTCAGATCGCAAATTTACTCGGCGATTTAGAAAAAAAGCGCGCATTCTTTTTCCCAAGAAAACCCAATTTTAAAGCTGAGATAATAGATGAGCATGATGATATTTACTCGCTAATTTTGGCATTTAAGAATTTACTTGCCAAACGGCGAGAAACGCCAACGCTAGATATTGTTGTGCCCGAAATTAAATTAGAAGATAAGATTTTGGAGTTACGGAAGATTTTTGAAATTCACCATAAAATTACGTTTTCCGATTTAACCCGAAATTCCCAAAGTATTACCGAAATTATTCTACTTTTTATTGCTTTATTAGAACTAATTCGTTTAGGCGAAATAAAAGCTCGTCAAGAAACAGAATTTTCGGAGATTTTTTTAGAAAAATATTGACCGTTCGAATGGTTATTAGTAATATTTTAGAAAAATTTACGGAGAGGTGTCCGAGAGGACGAAGGAGCACGATTGGAAATCGTGTGTACCGTGATGAGCGGTACCGCGGGTTCGAATCCCGCCCTCTCCGCTTAAAGTTAGAGCTATGGATAAATTAATTATTTACGGCGGCCAAAAATTAAAAGGGACAATTAAAGCGTCGCGGGCTAAAAATGCTACATTGCCGATTATGGCAGCAACGCTTCTTACTTCAAAACCGGTGCGTATCCGAAATGTCCCACAGGTTCAAGATGTTAAAACTATGGCTGAGTTGCTTAAGTCTTTAGGTGCTGAAGTTAATTTTGATGGAGACGATGTTATTATCGAATCGCAAAACGATTTATTATTAGAAGCACCGTTTGATATTGTGCGCAAAATGCGTGCTTCGTATTATGTATTAGGCCCGCTTCTTGCGCGCTATCGAAAAGCGAAAGTTTATCTACCGGGAGGCTGTGCAATCGGTCCACGACCGATAGATCTTCATATTAAAGGTATGGAAGCATTAGGAGCACGCATTGAAATTCGTCACGGTTATATTGAGGCTGAGGCAAAGGTACTAAAAGGGCAGGAAATATTGTTAGAAGGTAAAGCTGGGCCTAGTGTAGGAGCAACAGCTAATGTTATGATGGCAGCAACATTAGCTAAAGGAACGACAAAAATTATCGGGGCCGCTTTGGAGCCGGAAATTGTTGATCTGGCGAACTTTTTAAATTCCTTGGGTGCTAAGATAAGCGGGCAAGGGACTTCGACAATAACCATTGAAGGAGTTAAAGAATTAAACGGTGGAGAATGGACGCCGATTCCTGACCGAATAGAAGTAGGCACATATCTGTGTGCTGCAATTGCAACTTACGGAGAAATTTCTATAGAGCAATGTGAACCAAAACATTTGGATGCTGTGCTTTTTATTTTTAATCAACTTGGCTGCGAAGTCTCAGTTGACCAAAAAGTGATCCGGCTGAAGGCTCCTTACCGACCCAAGGCAATTTCTATTGTTACTGCGCCATATCCGGGTTTCCCCACAGATCTTCAAGCACAGATAATGGCTGTGTTGGCAACAGCTTCTGGAGTTAGTTATGTTACTGAAAATATTTTTAAAGCTCGATTTTTGCACGCACTTGAACTTAATCGAATGGGAGCAGATATCAAAATCGAAGACAATGTAGCAATAATTAATGGTGTTAAACGTTTAAGCGGAGCTAAAGTTATGGCTTCGGACCTTAGAGCATCGGCAGCATTAGTGATTGCCGGGTTGGGTGCCGAAGGCGTTACGGAAATTTCGAGAATTTATCATTTAGATCGGGGATACGAAGCGTTAGAAAAAAAATTAACCGCGTTGGGAGCGAAACTCGAACGCATAAAAACATAATTTATCAATGTCTAAATTTTCAGTTTTTGTTAGAAACATTCAGCTTGGCGGTGGGGCACCCGTAAGGATCCAATCGATGACCAAGTGTCCTACAGATGATATTCCATTGCTTTTAAGAGAGATAAAAACACTGGAAAAAGCTGGCTGTGAAATTGTTCGAATTGCAATCCCAAACCATAAAGCTCTTGAAAGTATTCCGATACTTAAAACGAAAACGACAATGCCAATAGTTGCTGATATTCATTTTGATTATAAGTTAGCAATTGCAGCAATTAAGAGAGGCGTTGATAAAATTCGAATTAATCCCGGAAATATTGGTGCAAGATGGAAGATTGAAGAAATTATTTCAGTGGCTAAGGATTTTAACGTCCCAGTAAGAATTGGGGTGAATGCTGGTTCTTTGTCTAAGGAAATTCTTAAAAAATACGGTCGTCCAACACCTCAAGCATTAGTTTTTAGTTTAGAAGAGCAATTAAAAATATTTGAAAAGAAAAATTTTTATAACTTAGTTCTATCGGCTAAGACAACAAATCCTCAAGAAACAATTGAAGTTTATGAAAGCTTAAACGAGAAATTTCCTTATCCATTGCATCTCGGAGTTACTGAATCAGGATTACCACTTCAAGGTGCAGTGCGTTCGACATCAGCGTTAGCAATTTTACTGTATCAGGGAATTGGCGATACGATAAGAATATCATTAACTGGTCCAGCAGTATTAGAAGTTATAGTTGCAAAAGAACTTTTACAGAGTCTTGGATTAAGAGTATTTGGTCCGCAACTTATTAGTTGCCCAGTATGTGGACGGTGTAAAGTAAATTTAATAAAAATTGCCCAAAGGGTTGAACGAAAACTGCAGTGTTTCAATTCGCCGATAAAGGTTGCCGTAATGGGTTGTGTAGTTAATGGTCCAGGCGAAGCCCGTTTTGCTGATTACGGAATCGCTTGTGGGAAAAAAAGTGGTGTGATTTTTAAAAAGGGCAAAGTGCTAAAGAAATGCCCTGAAGACGAATTAGCTAAAGAATTAATCGCGACGATAAAAGCGGATTTATGATTCCGATAGTAAAGAACGAAGAAATGCATAAATTAGATTTATTAGTTGAGAAAAAAATTAAACTTCCGCTGCTTTTGCTCATGGAAAACGCCGGCCGCGAAGTTTGTGAAAGAGTCGTTTCAGTTATTAACCAAGAGCATATTAGTTACCCTAAAATTTTAATTGTATGCGGGCCTGGTAATAATGGAGGAGACGGAATTGTTTGTGCTCGGCATTTATTAAATCGTTTAAGGCTTTGCGAAATAACACTTTTAATTTTAAAAACAAAATCTTATAGTAAAGACTCCTTTGTAAATTATCAAGTAATAAAAGAGTTAAGCAAGTACGATGATCGGTTAAAAATTGTAGAAAACGACATAAGAAAAATAAAAAAGTTTAAACCCGATATAATAGTCGATGCTATCTTTGGTACCGGTTTTACCCGCAAACCCGAAGGAATTTTTCGTAATGCGATCGATTTGATTAACAAAACGTCATGTTATAAAATTGCAGTTGATATCGCTTCGGGAGTAAATGGAAATAGTGGGGAAGTTATAGGTCCCGGTGTAAAGGCACATAAAACAGTGACAATGGGATTACTAAAGCCGGGTTTAATACTTTATCCAGGCAATAGTTATTGTCAAGATGTTTATATTGCTAATTTAGGAATAGATTACAAAAAATTATTTTCTCCTACTACATTCCTTGTAGAGCTGCAAGACATTAAAATGATTTTTCCTAAACGACCGCCAAATGGGCATAAAGGGCATTTTGGTTCAGTTTTAGTAATTGCGGGAGGTAACGGATATTCTGGAGCTGCTTGTCTTTGTAGTTTAGCTGCTTTAAAAATAGGCGCTGGAATTGTTAGGCTGGCTTTTCCTGAAACCTTACGAGGCATAATTGAAAAAAGAATAAATGAAGTAATAAAAATTCCATTACCAGCAACCGATGAGGGGAGTATTTCTTTAGCAGGATATCCGATAATTGCTGAATATGCGCAAAAATCCAGTATTATCGCGCTCGGACCTGGATTGACGACTAATTTTGAAACTAAATGTTTAGTCCAAAAGATTATTAAAACTGTTGATTTACCTATGGTGATAGATGCTGATGGAATAAATAACTTATCTATGGAATTTTTAAATTCGTTACCTTTGCGGAAAAGAAAAATGTTAATTCTTACACCTCATCCTGGAGAGTTTGAGCGTTTGTTTAAAGTTAATGCTCGGGAAGTTAATAGAAACCGTATAGAAATCGTTCGAGCATGGGCAAAAAGATTTTCCATTACATTAGTGCTTAAGGGACGACCAACTGTAATCGGGACGCCCAAGGGTTTAGTTTTTGTAAATCCTACAGGAAATTCGGGACTTGCTAAAGGTGGCAGTGGCGATGTTTTAACAGGGATGATCGCAGGTTTTTTAGCTCAGGGGGCCACTATATTAGATTCATGTCTGTTAGGAGTGTATCTTCACGGATTTTGTGCTGACATGGGTGTGAAAGATAAAACCGAGTATTCACTCTTGCCTAGCGATCTAATAAAGTTAATTCCTAATGTAATAAAAAAAATTATTGAAAGTTAATTAAAGGGGTAACAATGAAAAAAACTACAAGCACTCAATTGGGATACACAAATGAACATGCGCAATCTGGTCTAAAAGAAGCACTCGCACCAATTGAAGTCTGGCCTAATCAATTTAAAAATTATATAATTACTATTGAAATACCAGAATTTACTTCAGTGTGTCCTAAAACAAATTTACCCGATTTTGGGAAAATCACGATCTCTTATATACCGGATAAATGGTGTTGCGAACTTAAATCCTTAAAATACTACATTTTAGGATATCGAAATCTTGGAATTTTTTACGAAAACGCTGTGAATCGTATAGCTCGAGATTTTTTCACTATGGTGAAACCACAGTGGCTCAAAGTGCGCGGCGAATTCAATATTCGAGGAGGAATGCGCAGTATAGTTGAGGTGGAGAAAACAAAGAAAAAATAAAACAAAAAAGTTGACTTAAGGTTTATTTTAAATTAATATATTTACTAATAAAGGAGTATATGTTATGAAGATTAAGTTTTTAGCACATTCATCTTTTCTTCTAATTTCAGACCAAGGAACAAAAGTTATAACTGATCCTTATAAACCTGGATGCTTTAATAACGCTTTGAGGTATAAGCCAATAAAAGAGGTTGCTGATATTGTGCTTATAAGCCATGATCATGACGACCACAATTATACAAAAGATATTGTTGGAAGTCCAAAAGTGATTAAAGAAAGCGGTTTTTTTGTGATAAAAGACGTGGAAATAAAAGCTATTCACAGTTATCATGATACTCAAAAAGGTATTGCCCGAGGTACGAATTTAATTTTTGTTATTAACATTGACGGACTTCGAGTCGCGCATTTAGGAGATCTCGGACACGATTTAGATCTTTCAATTTTCAAGGAAATCGGCCCTACTGATATACTATTAGCTCCTGTAGGCGGATATTTTACAATTGACGCAAAAGTAGCTAGCAATATTTTTAATAATATGAAGCCCAAAGTTATGATTCCAATGCATTATAAAACAACAGCGATTGATTTTCCGATCGCTAAAGTTGATGAATTTTTAAAAGAAAAGCAAAATGTTAAAAAAATTTCTGGCTCTGAAATAACTATAACAAAAAATATTTTGCCCCAAGAGCCTGAAATTTGGGTTTTAAAAATGGCCAATGAATAGAAAGGAGGAAACGTGCGAGAAATAAAGTATCAAGACATTGTCGATACTGTTGCTAGATTATGTGTCGAAGCTAACTGTATAATTGGAGAAGATATTGTTGAAGCTTTTAGAAAAGCGCTTCAAATTGAAGAATCGCCAACTGGTCGAGAGATTTTAAAACAATTAATAGAAAACACCGAAATTGCTAAAAAAGAAATGATTCCTGCTTGTCAAGATACTGGAACCGCTGTAGTTTTTGTTGAGCTAGGATCCGGTGTACGAATTACAGATGGTGAGCTTTTTGATGCAATAAATAAAGGAGTAGCGAAGGGGTATACTGAAGGGTATCTCCGTAAATCAATAGTAGCTGATCCGCTTAGACGAAAGAACACAGGGGATAATACACCAGCCGTTATTCATGTAGAAATAGTAAGCGGCGATCGTTTAAAAATCACAGTGGCACCGAAAGGAGGCGGAAGCGAGAATATGTCGGAAGTAAAAATGCTTACTCCTGCTCATGGTTGGGAAGGAATTAAAAATTTTGTAGTTGATCGAGTTCTCCGCTCCAAAGCTAATCCATGCCCGCCAATACTTGTAGGAGTGGGCATTGGAGGAAATTTTGAAAAAGTGGCATATTTGGCTAAGAAAGCTTTATTACGAGAAATCGGTTCTGTGCATCCTGATCCGTTTTATGCTGAAAAAGAAAAAGAACTTTTAGAAGAAATTAATAAAACCGGTATTGGCCCTCAAGGATTTGGTGGCCGAATAACTGCTTTAGCTGTATTCATTGAGACTTATCCATGCCATATAGCAAGTATGCCTGTTGCTGTTAATATTAACTGCCATGCAGCAAGACATAAAACAGCAGTATTATAATCATTTTAAGGAGGTATGAAAGAATTATGAAAAGAATTACTACACCATTAACTGACGAAATAGTTAAAGATTTAAAAGCCGGTGATTCAGTATTAATATCCGGAATAATTTATACTGGCCGTGATTTAGCCCATAAGAGATTAGTAGATGCAATAAATAATAATCAACCGCTTCCCGTAGATTTAAAAGGTCAAATCATCTATTATGTAGGACCGGCACCAGCTAAGCCGGGTTATCCAATTGGGCCGGCGGGTCCAACGACTTCGGAACGGATGGATCCATATACTCCTACTTTATTAGCTTATGGTATGAAGGGAATGATTGGAAAAGGAAACCGTAGTCCGGAAGTGATCGAAGCGCTTAAAAAATATATAGGGGTATATTTCGCAGCCGTCGGTGGAGCTGCAGCGTTAATTGCCAAGCGGATAAAAAAAGCTGAAGTCGTAGCATATGATGATTTAGGACCGGAAGCGATTATGCGACTCGAAGTAGAAGATTTTCCGGTAGTAGTAGTAAACGATTGCTACGGAAACGACTTATATGAAGAAGGTATGAAACAATATCGTCGACTGTAAATATATGATGAAGGATTTTGCACGAATTTACATTATGGGAAAAGAATATCAAGTTCCACGGCATCTTACAATATTGCAAGCCATCGAACACGCCGGATTTTTATTTGTCAGGGGATGTGGTTGTCGAGGTGGATTTTGTGGTGCATGTGCAACAGTTTACCGCATGCGCGATTCTTATAAGTTAAAAGTAGCACTTGCTTGTCAAACTAAAATTGAAGATGGAATGTATTTGGCTCAAATTCCTTTCTATCCGGGCAATAAAGCTGAACATAATATTGCATCACTTACCCCTACGACTGAAACTTTATGTATGCTTTATCCGGAAATAATGAGATGTATTTCTTGTGGAAGTTGTAGCAAAGTTTGTCCTCAAGATATTAAAGTAATGGATTACATTAATGCAGCAATTCGAGGTGATTACAAAAAAGTAGTCGAACTTTCCTTTGATTGTATCATGTGCGGGTTGTGTGCTACCCGTTGTCCGGCTGAAATTGTTCATTACTATGTTGCATTAGCAGCACGGAGAATTTACGGCGCTCATATAATGAAAAAAGCGCCTCATTTAGATAAACGACTTCAAGAAATGAAAGAAAAAAAGTTCGATCCTGAGCTTGAAAAATTAATGAGATCTTCAGTTGAAGACCTTAAAAAGTTATACGCCTCAAGGGATATCGAACCGTAAAAGGAGTTTGTACATGTATCCACAAGAATTTTATGAGTCATTAAAAAGAGTTGAAGCGACAAGAAAAGCAAGGTTGAATCAAGTATTTCCCCGTTTAAGCATGGAAGAACGCTCGGCTTTATTAGAAAAGTTTCATCCTGATTACAAAAAAGAGACGATGCGCGAAATATCTGTTGGGATAAGCAAAGGCGAAAAAACTCCGCACGAATTTGCTGATCTTTTGGAAGCTTATTCGTATCTTGATCCGAAACGATTTGTTATTCCAGCGCCTAAATACGAAGTAGATGTATTAATTATTGGAGGTGGAGGCGCTGGAGTTGCAGCAGCACTTACGGCTTCCGAAGTTGGAGCTGATGTGCTTTTAGTAACAAAACTGAGAATTGGCGATGCTAATACAACCATGGCACAAGGGGGTATTCAAGCAGCTGATAAAGAAAACGATTCACCAGCAATTCATTACTTAGATATTATGGGAGGCGGGGGATTTAAAAACATACCTGAGTTGGTTCGAGCTTTAGTAAACGACGGGCCCGAGGTAATTCGTTGGCTTGAGGAATTAGGGGTAATTTTTGATAAAGCTGAGGATGGAACTATGCTTTCAATTCACGGCGGCGGAACTTCTCGCAAACGAATGCATCCATGTCGTGATTATACAGGAGCCGAAATTATGCGTTGTCTTAAGGACGAATTTTTAGATCGCAAAATAAAATATATAGAATATACAGCATCTATTGAACTTTTAAAAGATAACGTTGGGAATTGTGTTGGAGCTGTACTAGTTAATATGGAAACTGGAGAAGTATTTACTATAAAATCAAAAACAACAATTCTTGCAACAGGCGGCGCGGGCAGACTTCACATTCAAGGGTTTCCTACATCTAACCATTATGGCGCCACCGGTGACGGGGTCGTCTTAGCATATCGAGCAGGGGCAAAACTTATTTACCTAGATACAATTCAATATCATCCAACTGGTGTTGCATTCCCCGAGCAAATTTTAGGCCAATTAATTACTGAAAAAGTAAGAGGCTTAGGTGCTCAACTGGTAAATGCCTATGGGGAGCAGTTTATTTATGAATTAGAAACTAGGGATGTTGTTGCGTCAGCAATCATCCGCGAAGTTCAAGAACGACAGAAAGGAGTTGTTACTTCAACCGGTGGCGGTGTATGGCTCGATACTCCACTTATCGAAATGAAATTTGGAAAAGGGACAATCCAAAAACAACTTCCCGCAATGTATCGCCAATTTATTAAATTTGGGATTGATATGACTCAAGAACCTGTGTTAACATATCCCACGCAACACTATCAGAATGGGGGCATTTTATGTAATGAATTTGGCGAAACAAATGTTCCTAATCTCTATGTTGCTGGTGAGGTTTCAGGAGGGGTTCACGGACGAAATCGATTAATGGGGAATTCTCTTTTAGATGTTCTAGTCTTTGGACGTCGAGCTGGTAGGCACGCTGCAGAAAAATCTAAAGAAATTTCAAAAATAGGCGAGCCCACATTATTGCATCTAATAGACTATCATAGTGAACTTAAGAAATTGGGAATTCCAGAATCTCGGCGTTCGCCTATGATTCTTCCTGATTACCGACCCCAGGAATTTCGAGGTAAATTTCATTTTTTATCCAAATTAACAGAGTTCAATGCTGAAAGGAATAACATATAACGATATTTCTGATACACAGATAAAAATATATTTGCGTCCGCTTAAAATTAGTGATGCCGCAGATTTATATCAAAACATAAAAAGTCGTCGAGTTAAAGAATATATGCTAGACTTGCCGAATCCATATCGATATCGCGACGCTTTATCATTCATAAGACGTGCTCAAAAAGAGTTAAAGAAAAAAACCGGTTATACCTTAGGAATTGTTCATGAAGACACTGAATCTGTAATTGGAGTTGTATCGCTAACGAATATCGACAAAAAGAATAAAAATTGTGAACTCGGTTATTGGTTAGGTGAGAAATATTGGAATAGAGGAATTATGACTCAAGCAGTTCAAAAGATATTGCAGCTTGCGTTTGAAAAGCTAAAATTACATCGAATATCAGCTAAAAGCTTTGCTGGTAATCTGGGAGCAATTCGTGTTCTAGAAAAAAATCATTTTAGATTAGAAGGAATAATGTACGAAGTTATATATCGGAATCGATATTGGCATAACATATTTTTATATGGAATTCTCAAGAGCGATTACGAAAAATTTTTTAAGTAAGCAGAAAATTTATTACTTGACAAACGCTAATTCAATAGATATAATTATTGTTAATCTTATTAAACACAAAAGAAAGGAGGCTATAAATATGTATATTAAAAGAAAAAACCAACATCTAGTATTAGTTTTACTTCTATTTGTTTTTTTAATAATCGGATGTCCTAAGAAAGCCGTGAAACCTCAGATAATACCTCCTCCGCCGGTAGAAGAAAAAAAAGAAGAAGAAATAAAAGAACTTCCCAAAATTGAACGGTTGCAAACTATTTATTTTGACTTTGATAAATCGGATATCCGTTCTGATGCTGCGGAGATACTCAAAAAGAATGCTCAAATATTAAAAGACAATCCCAATATCAATATAATTATTGAGGGACATTGTTGTCCAATCGGCACGTCGGAATATAATATGGCTCTTGGATGGCGACGAGCAAATGCAGCTTTTAATTATTTAATAAAATTGGGTATCCCTAAAGAACGAATGACGACAATTAGTTATGGAGAAGAACGGCTTATAACAGAGAATCCTAATGAGTATTATAAAAATCGACGCTGCGAATTTATAGTAAAATAAATTACGCACAAGATGGCAGGTAGCAATATTTCATGCAATAAGCAGATCCATATAATTATAATATTGCTACCTGCTGTCTTGTATTTGGGATGTAGTCCGTTTTGGGGGTTGTTTCGTAAGGGTTTGAACTTAGATGATCTAGAACAGAAGGTTAATAAAATTGACAGTGCGACAACGAAACAGAATCAATTAATTTATGAGTTAAATGCTGATTTGATAACAGAGATCGAAAACATTAAACAAGAACTACAAGAATTATCTGCAAAATTTGATGACGCACAGAGTGAAATGCGCCGGTTATATCAAAAGTTGGGAGCTAGAAGTTACGGTTATAGATCTTTTCAAGATAGTTCCCTAACAAAGTTCAATTCAGAAGATAGAGTAGACTCTGAAGAGTTATACAATAATGCTTATCTAGATTATACAAGAGGGGATTTTGATCAGGCACTAAATGGGTTTAAAAGTTATTTGCAATATTTTCCCAATACTCAGTTTTCTGATAATGCACAATATTGGATTGGAGAGTGCTTTTATTCAAAAAAAATGTATCGCGAAGCTATAGATGAATTTCAAAAAGTTATTGAAAATTATCCGGAGGGCAATAAAGTAGTCGCAGCATTATATAAAATAGGATTATGCTATGAACTATTAGGCGAATATAAAAAAGCGAAATATTATTATCAAAAAGTCTTTTCGGAATATCCGGGAACTCAAGAAGCTAAACTTGCAGAAGAGCGTTATAAAAAGTTGAATTAATGGATCCTTACATTCTACCTTTAAATAAAGGAATATTTGAATTGTTTTGGAATTTAGGATTATTTGCAAAAATTATTGTAATCGTCCTCATAATTTTTTCAATAATTTCATGGGCAATTATAATAAAAAAATACTTTGATTACAAAAAAATAAAAAAAAGTAACAACGCTTTGAAAACAATTTTTAATTCTCGGAGTAATATCACAGATTTATTTGATATCGTTAAAGAATTTCCCGATAGTCTGTTAGCAAAAATAACAATCGCTGCAGAAAAAGAGTATCGCCAAAGCATTAATAACAATTGCTTTTCGGGATCAGAACTTTCGATGATTAATATTACTGAATCAATGTCAAAGGAAATTACCTTAGTATTGGAAAGGCTTGAAGAGAATTTAGGTTTTTTAGCTACGTCCGGAAGTGTTGCACCATTTCTTGGACTTTTGGGAACAGTTTGGGGAATTTTGTCAGCTTTTTTAAACGTGAGACACGTTCCTATTGTTACATTACAAACGATAGCTCCAGGGATTGCTGATGCATTAGTAACCACAGTGGTTGGTCTTTTAGTTGCAATTCCCGCCGTTATTGCATATAATTATTTTATCGGTCAAATTAAAAAATTTAGTGCAGAAATGGAAAATTGGCAAATAGAAATCATTACCAATTTAAGACGCGAATTACTTATTAAATCAAAGAGTAAGACATCAAATTTTGAAAATAGCAGAATTACCTCGTATCACGGCGAAAAGTAAGTGAATTCTAATAAAACAAAAGGTAATCAATTCAGATACATATCAGAAATAAATATTACTTCACTAGCTGATGTTGCGATTAACTTAATGATTATTTTTCTCATTGCTGGAATTAGTGTAGCGTTGTCCCGTACAGAAATTTCTGTTACGCTTCCAAAAAGTTCAGCAGCTACAATACAGAAAGGCGAAGGTCTTACTATTACAATAACCAAAGAAAAAAAGATCTTAATAGAAAACAAAACGGTTAGTTTGGAAAAGTTTTCTCAAGAATTAGCACAAATACAAAATGAAAAACCATTTTCCCGAGCATATCTCCTTGCCGATGTCAATATCGATTATGGGACAATTATAAAAGTTATTACCGAAGTAAGAAATCAAGGAATAGAGCAGATTGGTTTGGTAGTTACACCTGAGGCAATACAGAAGAAGAAATAAAATCCAATAAGTCAAAACACTTGATATTTATTAGGCTTTTTGTTTAAATATATAATATGGTCAAAGAGCTGTTGATATCGTTTTTAGGACACATGTTTATTGTGGGAAGTATAATTTTGTACTCAGTGTTTTATGTGAACAAAAAAATTCGTCCAGAATTTCATGAAATTTATTGGGTGCAATTAGAACCATCCACAGTTGAAAAAAATGTTGCAGAAGCTTTAAGCGTAGTAGAAACGCCAACGCAAACAATTGTAACGACGACCGTTACAAAAAAAAACGAAGCAAGCAGAGTTATAAAAACCTTAAATAAATTTGCTAATACTTCAAATGTGGGAGGAGTTAAACTTTTAAATAAACCCGGAAAGGAATCTTATTATCTTGAACTCGTATTAAGAAAAATTGCGAACAACTGGAATGTCCCAATAAAAAATATTGGGGTCCCGTTACGAACAATAATATTTTTTGTTATAAAAAAAGATGGAACGATATCAAGTATTCGAGTAGAGGAATCATCTGGTAATTCAATATTTGACTATAGCGCGTCTCGTGCTGTATCTAATACAAAAATACTGCCACCTCTTGGAGGCGAATTTGCACACTTAGAATCACTTATTATTCATTTAGAATTCGAACAGAAGTTACAATAAAATTATGCGTCAAAAATTTGTTCATCTTCATACCCATACGGAATATAGTCTGCTAGATGGAGCGATAAGGATTCCGGAACTTGTAAAAAAAGCTGAAGAATATAAAATGCCAGCTTTAGCGGTTACCGATCACGGAAATCTTTTTGGTGCAGTAACATTTTATAAGGAATGCAAAAAAAGGGGGATTAAACCCATAATTGGAGCCGAAGTTTATGTTGCTTCGGGTTCTTACGAAACGCGGAACGAAGGTCGTGAGGCTTTTGAGGGAAATTTTCATCTTACACTTTTATGCAAAGATAAAGAGGGCTATCATAATTTAATTAAATTGGTTTCATATGCTTATCTAAAAGGGTTTTATTATCGACCAAGAGTTGGTAAAGAGTTGCTGGAAAAATATCGAAAAGGAATTATCGCTCTTTCCGGCTGTTTGAAAGGGGAGATTAATTATTATATTCTTAAAGATGATATTAAAAAAGCACAAGAAAATTTAAAGACTTATTTAGACATTTTTGGCCGGGAAAATTTTTATTTAGAATTGATGGACCACGGAACGCCAGAGTCTCAAAAAGTAGTATCGGAATTATTGAATCTTGCTTCAATTAACAACATTAAAGTTGTTGCTACTAACGATGCGCATTATCTAGACTCGAATGATGCGAAAGCTCACGACGTTTTGCTGTGTATTCAAACCAATAAAAAAATTAATGAAAAAAGGCGGCTAAGATTTTCATCCAATGAGGTTTATTTTAAAGCACCGCAAGAAATGGAGAAACTCTTTAATGAGATTCCTCAAGCACTTACGAATACATTAGAAATTGCCGAGCAATGCAATTTAGAATTAGAGGTTGGCACTAAAAAATTTAACCTTCCTTCATATCGATTACCGGATCCCAAATATAACTCGGATTTTGAATATTTGCGGTATTTAGTTTTTGAAGGAGCAAAAAAAAGATATTCGGTTATTTCCAGTGAAGTCAGGAAACGTCTCGAACAAGAACTAAAAATCATTAATCAAATGGGTTTTGCGGGATATTTTCTAATAATTAAGGACATTATCGATTTTGCTAAGGCAAACAATATTCCTGTGGGCCCTGGTCGTGGATCAGCTGTATCGAGTTTGGTATTATATGTTTTGGGCATAACTGATATTGATCCATTGAAATACGGGTTGATAATTGAACGATTTTTAAATCCAGAGCGTGTTACTTTGCCGGATATTGATATTGACTTTGCGGATTATGCGCGTGAGCGCGTTATAAATTTCATAAAACAAAAGTATGGCGAAGAATCTGTAGCACAAATTATAACATTTGGAACAATGGCATCACGTGCTGTAATTCGCGATGTCGGGCGCGCATTAGATATACCTCTGGGCGAAGTAGACAAGATGGCTAAATTAATACCCCCTAGAGCAAGTTTAAAAGAAGCAATAGATAGCGAAAGTGAATTGAAGACAATTATATGTTCAAATCCAACTTATAAAGAGCTAGTAGAGATCGCGTTAAAGTTAGAAAATTTGGCTCGGCATGCTTCAATTCATGCATCAGGAATTGTTATAACTCCTCAACCTCTAATTGAGCTTGTCCCATTATATAAGACTCCTAACAACGAAATTTGTACGCAATACGATATGGATTCCTTAGCCGATGTAGGACTCCTAAAAATGGATATATTGGGGTTAAAGACTTTAACTTTAGTAGAAAATGTTATAAAGTTATGTGCGCAATCAAATATATTAATAAGACAAGACGAAATTCCTTTTGACGACCCCAAAACTTACGATTTGCTTCAAAAAGCTGATACAACCGGCGTGTTTCAGCTTGAAAGTTTTGGCATGCGTAATGTATTAAGACAAGTTAGGCCCGAAAAACTGGAGGATTTGTGCGCAATTATTGCGTTATTTCGTCCGGGACCGATGGGGAAAGTTGATGATTTTATAAAAAGAAAACGAGGTGAAATCCCCATAACTTACATTAATGATACTATAAAACCGATACTTGAGGAAACATACGGAATTATTGTCTATCAAGAGCAAGTAATGCAAATTGCTAAAGTTATTGCCGGATTTACTCCTAATCAATATGATAGGTTAAGAATGGCCATGTCTAAAAAAATTTTTCAAGAAATGGATGCGATGAGAGATATTTTTATAGAGGGAGCAATTAAGAACAAAATTTCCAAAGAAACTGCGATGAAAATATTCGATGAGATTGCTCCATTTGCCGGATATGGGTTTAACAAATCACATTCTGTTGGTTATGCTCATCTTTCATATCTTACAGCCTATCTTAAAGCAAATTATCCTCTGCAATTCATAACTTCATTATTAACAGTAGAGATCGATAATATTGACGAGTTAAAAAAAATCATTAATGAAGTAAAAAATAATCCACTTATCAAGATTTTGCCTCCTGATATTAATCTTAGCCGTGTCGAGTTTATTATAGAAAATGACGCAATTCGCTACGGATTAGGTGCCATAAAGCACCTTGGGATAAGCACGTGTCAAGCGATTATTCAGGAAAGAGAGCAACACGGGATGTTTGTTTCATTTAGAGATTTTTTAAAACGCTGCCGGAAATTCATTAACCGAAAGAGCGTAGAAATGTTAATAAAAGCAGGAGCATTTGATTCATTTGAAGCAGATCGTGGTTTACTACTCGATACATTAGAGACTGAATGGAAACTAGCTTCATCGGAAAAGCTTCAATGCCTCAAGAAACAAGTATTTTTATTTGATTTTTTAACAGGCCCTTCTACATCATTAGAGAACGTCAAAACTGATGAAAGCTCTAAAGTGTCTTCGTATGATAAATTAGATTTAAAAATAAAATTTGAAAAGGAAGCATTAGGATTCTATTTTTCTTGTCATCCTTTAGAAAAATATCGAAAGGAGCTCGAAAGT